>NZ_JBSFHN010000011.1:66383-219495 GCF_053597115.1 Streptomyces sp. NPDC001515 | reverse complement strand
GACGTCGGCGTGCCAGTGGTCGCTCTCCCCGTGCAGCCGCTCGGAGACCTTCTTCAGCTCGTCCGGCTCCAGGCCGACCAGCGCCAGCGTCGCACATCCGGCGCCGCGCGGCCGTTTCCCCCGGCCGTCAGGCGGGCTGTCCGCCGGCCTCGACGGCCGCCGGGTCCATCCACACGACTTCCCACAGGTGGTGGTCGGGGTCCTGGAAGGACCGGCCGTACATGAAGCCGAGGTCCTGGGTGTCGTTGGCGGGCGAGCCGCCGTGGGCGAGGGCGGCGTCCACCAGCTCGTCCACCTTCTCCCTGCTGTCGGCGCTCAGCGCGAGGATCACCTCGGTGGTCGCGGAGGCGTCGGCGATCTCCTTCTTGGTGAAGTCCTTGAAGCGCGGCTCCTCCAGGAGCATCGCGAAGATCGCGTCGCTGATCACCATGCAGGCGGTGTGCTCGTCGCTGAACTGGGGGTTGAAGGAGTAGCCCAGCTTGCCGAAGAACTCCTTGGTCGTCGCCAGGTTCTTGACGGGCAGGTTCACGAAAATCATCTGGGGCATGGCCGTCCCGCTCTCTGGGTGGTGTGGTCGGTGCGTCGCTCGAACGCGCTCACACCGGGTAGACAGCCGGACCGCCGGGAACTCATCGGCGCCGGACGGGAGAATTCCTTCCGTGCGGCGCCGGAGGAAAAACCTTTCCTCGACCGGCGGGACAGCATCCCGGTCACGGCACGGCGAGCGGCGCGCCCCCGCGCAGCAGCGCCCCGCCGAGCGGGGTGAGGGTGTGGAGGACCGAGCTGCCGTGGCGCAGGGTGTGCACGAGACCGGCCTCCCGCAGCACACAGGCGTGCTGGCTGGCCGAGGCGAGGGACACCCCGGCCCTGCGGGCCAGCTCGCTGGTCGTGCAGCCGTCGCCTATCACCCTCAGGACCGTCGAACGGGTGGAGCCGAGGAGCCGGCCGAGCCAGGGGCCCGGTTCGGCGAAGGCGGGGGCCGCCGCGTGGGTGACCGGGTAGACGAGCACCGGCGGGAGCAGCGGGTCCCGGTAGACGACCGGGGTGCCCCGGCAGAAGAAGGACGGCTGGAGGAGCAGCCCGCGGCCGTCCAGGTGCAGTTCCCGGTCGACGGGGTAGTCCGCCTCCAGGACCGGGGCGCGCCAGCGGATGACCGGCGGGAGCGAGGCGAGCAGCTCCTCGGGGCCGCCGTCCAGCAGGGCCCGGCCCCGGACGGTCCGGTCGGCCTCGATGCTCGCCTGGATGTGCGGCCAGTAGGGCTCGACGGCGGCGCGGTGGTAGGCGCGCAGCGCGCCGATGAGCCGCCCCAGGGGCTCCGTGCGCCCCTCCCCCAGCGCGTCGGGCTCCAGCGGCCGGACCGTGCGCCGGGCGGCGCCCCGGCGGCAGGCCGCGGCCTGGGTGTCCAGCACCGCCAGCTCGGCGCGCAGCCGCTCGGGCGGGGTGTCGCGCAGGACCTCGATTCCGGTGGCGAAGTCCAGCGGCTCCGGCCCGCCTCCGGAAGGCGTCAGAAAGTCGGGGAAATAGCCGCGGGATGGCACGACGGAGGACAGCAGGCGTACTTCACTATTCAACCGGGTCCGGGTTTCCGTACGCCATTTCCCGAAGACCGTGGAAGCCCGGCGGTCCCTGAGCCGGTGAAAGCTGAGAACGGTCTCCCATAATGCGTCCGGCCGGGTGGCCATCCGCACCGTGGATAGGTCCCATCCGGACACATGGATACGCAGCACCGAACCCCCACCCCTTGCACGTGCAATTACCCCTGCCCAAGAGTATGCGAAGCGTAACAACACGTCACCACGGGGTTTCGGCCAGAGGTGAAACGTCTCGCCCGGACCCGTCGCCAACCGAAAGGCTGTACGGCGTCGGGTGCGATTCCGGAACCACCGGAAGAGCGAGTGAAGGCCGTGGGGGGTTTTGCTCGTTCGGCGGCGGTTGGTGACGGTGCGGCTCCGCACGCGACGGGGGTAAGAGGGGTGCGGTCCATGGGTGGGGATCCATGGACCGCACCCCGGTCCGTTCCGGGCCCGTCGGCGGTTACGGGCCGATCTCTTTGCGCATTAAACGAAATATGGGAATGGCGGAGCGGCGGCACCCCCGCACAGGGCGCCGCCGCTCCGGGGGAATTCCGCGACCGCCGCCGGGACCGCTGAGGGTGGCACGGTCCGGCGCCGGCCTCCGGAATCAGTCGTCCGGGGTCAGCGGCTGTCGCTGCCCTTCGCCTCGGCCGCCGCCCGGCCCGCCTCCAGACGCGCCACCGGAATGCGGAACGGGGAACAGGAGACGTAGTCCAGGCCCACCTCGTGGAAGAAGTGCACCGACTCGGGGTCGCCGCCGTGCTCGCCGCAGATGCCGAGCTTCAGATCGGGGCGGGTGGCCCGGCCGGCCGCGACCGCGCTGCGCACCAGCGAACCGACGCCGTCCTTGTCGATCGTCTCGAACGGCGACACCCCGAAGATGCCCTTCTCCAGGTACGCGGTGAAGAACGAGGCCTCCACGTCGTCGCGGGAGAAGCCCCAGACGGTCTGGGTCAGGTCGTTGGTGCCGAAGGAGAAGAACTCGGCCGCCTCCGCGATCTGACCGGCGGTCAGCGCGGCGCGCGGCAGCTCGATCATGGTGCCGATCTTCAGCTTGAGGTCGGTGCCGGTGGCGGCCTGGACCTCCGCGATGACCCGGTCGGCCTCCTCGCGGACGATCTCCAGCTCCTGGACCGTGCCGACGAGCGGGATCATGATCTCGGCGCGCGGGTCGCCCTTGGCGTTCTTGCGGGCGGCGGCGGCCTCGGCGATCGCCCGGACCTGCATGGCGAAGAGACCGGGGATGACCAGGCCGAGCCGGACCCCGCGCAGACCCAGCATCGGGTTCTGCTCGTGCAGCTTGTGGACGGCCTGGAGGAGTCGCAGATCGTTCTCGTTGGCGTCCTTGCGGGACTCCGCGAGCGCCACCCGGACCGAGAGTTCGGTGATGTCGGGCAGGAACTCGTGGAGCGGCGGGTCCAGCAGCCGCACGGTGACGGGCAGCCCGTCCATCGCCTCGAACAGCTCGATGAAGTCGGCCTTCTGGAGCGGCAGCAGCTCCTCCAGGGCCGTCTCGCGCTCCTGGTCGGTGTCGGCCAGGATCAGCTTCTCGACCATCTCGCGGCGCTCGCCGAGGAACATGTGCTCGGTGCGGCACAGGCCGATGCCCTGGGCACCGAACCGCCGGGCGCGCAGGGCGTCCTCGGCGTTGTCCGCGTTGGCCCGCACCCGCAGCCGGCGCACCCGGTCCGCGTACGCCATGATCCGGTGCACGGCGGCGACCAGTTCGTCGGCGTCGTCGGCGCCCGCGTGCATCCGGCCCTCGAAGTACTCCACGACCGGGGACGGCACGACGGGGACCTCACCGAGGTACACCTTGCCGGTGGAGCCGTCGATGGAGACGAGGTCGCCCTCTTCGATCACCGTGCCGCCAACCGTCATCCGGCGGCGCTTGGTGTCGACCTCCAGCTCCTCGGCACCGCAGACACAGGTCTTGCCCATGCCGCGCGCCACGACCGCCGCGTGGGAGGTCTTGCCGCCGCGCGAGGTCAGGATGCCCTCGGCGGCGATCATGCCTTCGAGGTCGTCGGGGTTGGTCTCGCGGCGGATCAGGATGACCTTCTCGCCGGAGCGGGACCACTTGATCGCGGTGTACGAGTCGAAGACGGCCTTGCCGACGGCGGCGCCCGGGGAGGCGGCGATGCCCCGTCCGAGCAGCTCGGTCTTGGCGTCGTCGTCGAACCGGGGGAACATCAGCTGCGCGAGCTGCGCGCCGTTGACCCGCTGAAGCGCCTCGGCCTCGTCGATGAGCCCCTGGTCCACGAGCTGGGTGGCGATCCGGAAGGCGGCGCCGGCGGTGCGCTTGCCGACCCGGGTCTGGAGCATCCACAGCCGGCCGCGCTCGATGGTGAACTCGATGTCGCAGAGATCCTTGTAGTGGGTCTCCAGCGTCTCCATGATCCCCATGAGCTCGTCGTACGACTTCTTGTCGATGGACTCCAGCTCGGCGAGCGGCATGGTGTTGCGGATACCGGCGACGACGTCCTCGCCCTGCGCGTTCTGCAGGTAGTCGCCGTACACGCCCTGGTGGCCGCTGGCCGGGTCCCGGGTGAAGGCCACGCCGGTGCCGGAGTCGGGGCCGAGGTTGCCGAAGACCATGGAGCAGATGTTGACGGCGGTGCCGAGGTCGCCGGGGATGCGCTCCTGACGGCGGTAGAGCTTGGCCCGGTCGGTGTTCCACGATTCGAAGACGGCCTTTATGGCCAGGTCCATCTGCTCGCGCGGGTCCTGCGGGAAGTCGCGTCCGGCGTCCCGGGCGACGATCTTCTTGAACTGCTTGACCAGCTTCTTCAGATCGGCCGCGTCCAGATCCACGTCGACGGTGACGCCCTTGGCCGCCTTCGCCTCCTCCAGCGCCTCCTCGAAGAGGTCGCCGTCGACCCCGAGGACGGTCTTGCCGAACATCTGGATGAGCCGGCGGTAGGAGTCCCAGGCGAACCGCTCGTCGCCGGACTGCGCGACGAGACCGGTCACGGAGGCGTCGGAGAGCCCGATGTTGAGGACCGTGTCCATCATGCCGGGCATGGAGAACTTGGCGCCGGAGCGTACGGAGACCAGCAGCGGGTCGTCCGCCTGGCCGAGCTTCTTGCCCATCCGGGTCTCCAGGGCGTCGAGGTGCGCACTCACCTCGTCGCGCAGGGCGGCCGGCTCCTCACCGCTGTCGAGGTAGACCTTGCACGCCTCGGTCGTGATGGTGAACCCGGGAGGGACGGGAAGACCGAGGTTGGTCATCTCGGCGAGGTTGGCCCCCTTCCCGCCGAGGAGGTCCTTCAGATCTTTATTGCCCTCGGTGAAGTCGTAGACGAACTTCTGCACATCACTGTTTTCCGACACGGTCTCGACTCCTCGAAGACGCGGTGGCTGCCCTGACGGCGAGGAACATACCCAGATCGAAGGTGCCTGGGTACGTCCACTTGCGCGTCGTGGGGCCGCAACCACCCGTCCGCCAGCAGATCGAAAGTGGAACGAGGCGGCGCTCTGCAGAGCGTTCGAGTTTACTTCTTGAACGCATGATTACGTACAGCTAGGGCTTTCCGTCATTCCCGGCACGTTACGTAAGGGAAGCGTCGATCGATCAAAGTACGAACCCCTGGCACGCAGTGCCGTCATTTGAGAAATGCATCCCCCAAAAGAGCGCTCATGTGAGCGATCAAGTCATCAGGCGTGGCGAGGATCACGCCGGAGGGGCCGCTCAGATGTCACCATCCGGACACCGGAAGGGCGGCGGACGGTGCCACCATGGTCACGCATGGCGACCTCTTGGCCTGTGATGCGCCGGGAAACGGACGGCGAACGGTGAATCACCCGCGAATTGCCACCACTTTCGCGCTCATCTGAGCGGTGGTGCGGGTGGGGCACCCGGTGCCGCCAAGGACGCGGCGGCCGTACGCACGATCTCGTGCTCCTCGCCCAGCTCCCGGGACGCGAGGTCCCGCACCGCCGTCCACTCGGCACGGGCCCGGTCCGTCAGCCCGAGGGCGGCCAGCGCGTCTCCCAGCCGCTGGCGCGAGCGCAGGGTGTCGGGGTGGGCCTCACCGCGCCGGGCCCGGCGTCCCTCGACGACGGAGGTGAGGAGGTCGACGGCCTCCTGAGGCCGTCCGGCCGCGGTGAGGGCGACGGCGTAGCGGTGGCCGGCCGACAGCGCGGGCACGGCGTCCGGCGCCATCCCCCGCAGGTGCGCCTCGTGCGCGAGACCCAGCTGTCCGGCCGCCTCCTCGTGGCGCCCGAGGCGCGTGAGGAGCACGCCCATCCGCAGCCGGGTGTTGGCCGTCGACAGGCTCCACTCGGGCAGCGTGCGCTCCTCCATGGCCAGCAGCTCCCGGAAGTGGGTGAGCGCCTCGTCGTTCCGCTCCAGGCTCACCAGCACACGGGCCAGGTGGTAGCGGGTCACTCCGGTGAAGCTGTCCTCCGGTCCCAGATGTGCGCGGGCGTCCACCAGGAGCGCGTCCAGCAGCTCCGCCGCTTCCTCGGAGCGCCCCGCCGCGTGCAGGACGGTCGCCAGCTCGTAGCGGGAGCCCAGCCAGGCCCGCCGGCCCCGCGCGCCCAGGCTCTCCGCCTGTTCCATCAGCCGGCGCAGGCGCTCGGCCGCGTCCTCGTGCTCCCCCAGGTCCGAGCGGATGAGCGCCTGCAGCTCGCGGATGAACAGGGTGTCGCGGTGGTACTCCCCCAGAACCTCCACGGCCCGCGGTTCCAGCGCGTCGATCTCCTCGCGCGCCTCCCGGGCCCGCCCCAGGCTGCGGAGCGTCGCGATCAGATCCCGTCGTGCCCGGAACGTGGTCCTGCGGTCGGGGCCGTAGAACCGTTCGCTGGCCTCGATCGTGGCCCGGCGGTACGGCTCGGCCTCGTCGTGCCGTCCGGAGTCGTCGAGCAGGTCCGCGAGGCTGTCCATGATCCGGATCACGCCGGCGCCCTGGACGTCTTCCTCCGACTGCCTCAACTCCGCTATCCCGGCGCGCAGTTCGCTCTCCGCCTCCGTGTACCGTCCCAGCTCGGCGAGGGTGGCGGCATGCCAGGCGCGCGTGTGGAGCACCGAGTTGATCGAGACCCGGTTCTCGGGCCTCGTCTGGTATGCGAGCACCTTGGACAGCAGAACCTGTGCCTCGTGCGACCGGTCCAGCTGGTGGAGGGCGTACGCCTGGTACTTCAGGACCTCGATGTGCTCCCAGCGGTACGCCCCGTTGTCCAGCCGCTCATGGGCCGCCAGCAGGGCCGCGCCCTCCTCGACGGCCTCGGTGAGGCAGTCGTCGTCGTAGAGCATCTCCATGAGGAAGCGGCGGGCGTTGAGGGTGTAGTCGTGGTCGGCGCCGTGGACCTCGGCGGAGATCGCGATGACCGCCCTCAGCTCCTGTGTCGCCTCGGCGGTCTCGCCCAGACCGCTCAGCGCGATGGCGAGGTGGCCCCGCATGCTCCGCGTGACCAGGTCGGTCCACTCCGCCAGGCGGGACAGCAGCGCGCGGACCAGCCGCAGCAGTTCGTCCCGGCGGCCGGTCAGCCGGGCCTCGACGAGCCGTCGGCCGAGACCCGCCACCTGGGTCACCGCGCTCCAGCCGTAGTCGGGCTGCCAGTTCGCCCCCAGTTCGACGATCGCTTCGGCCTCCCGCACCACGGCGACCGGGGCCCCCGGATCCTCCAGCACCTGCCGGGCGAACGCCACCAAGGCCGGGGCCATCTCCTCCATCACGTACAGCTCGGCCGGGCCCGTCGGCCCGTCGGACACCGGCTCGTCGGCGGGGGCCGGTTCCGGGTCGGGGGCGTCCGGGCGCGGGCCGGTGCCCGGCGCGTCGGTGAGACCGAGGCGGCGCAGGAGTTCCGGGGAGGCGGCGGCGAAGGGGCCCGCGCGGTCCGGGAGGCTCGTCGTGGCGTCGGGGCCGTCGCCGGAGAGCCGGGCGCGGAACTCGGGTCCCGGGCCGCTGCGTTCCAGGAGGTACGCGGCGACCCGGTCGGCGGTGTCCAGGGCCACGGAGGTGCGGACCGTGTCGAGGAGCAGGTCCGCGACGCCGGGAAGGAAGGCGTATTCGGCGCCGTCGCCCAGGGCGCTGTGCCCGGAGCGGCGCAGCAGGCCGCCGAGGAAGACCTCGGCGAGCTGGGCGCGGTGGAAGGTGCCCCCGGCGGTGCGGTGGGCCTCGTGGACCACGCGCATGACGGGCAGGGTGAGCGGGGTGACCGAGGCCAGGGCACCGGCCAGCCTCCGGCCCTCCGGCGAGGCCGCCTCCCGGAAGCGGCGGAACCGCTCCTCGGGGGTGGGCGCGGGAGCGGGGCCGGGCGCCGGGGGCTCGGTGTCGGTGGGAGTGTCGGTGTCGGTGTCGGGGATCATCAGCACCGGGAGCGGGGTCCGGCTGTCGCCCTCGGCGAGCAGCGAGACCCAGGGGGCGAGCTGCCCCTCGGTGGCCTCCAGGACCGGCACGGGGGTGCCGCCGTAGGACATCAGCTCGGGCGGGAGCACCGGGTGGCTGACGCGCAGGGCGCGGCCGGGGGCGGCCGGCCGGCGGGAGCGGACCAGGAGGCGTTCGGCGGGCCGGCCGCCGGGGGCCGGCCACATCCGTTCGGGCAGCGGCTGGAGGATCGCGACGGGGCCCTTGCGCGCCCAGCTCCGCAGCAGGGCGGGGACGGCGCCGGAGCGCCAGGCGGGTCCCACCATGTCGGAGACCACCAGGACCGGGGTGGGGCGGACCGGGTCGGTCCGCAGGGCGGCCGGCGGGTGCGGGCCGGGGACGAAGGGGTGGGCGTGCAGCAGCGGGCCGGGGCCGCCGGAGCTGTCGAGGCCGTGGACGCGGAGGTCGTGGAAGGCGCCCTGGCTCTCCAGCAGGGTGCGCACCTCGGCGGCGTACCGCTGCCAGAGCACCATGGAGGGGCCGTCGTCGACCACGAGGACGGCGCTCAGCCAGCGTTCGGGCCGGGGCCGCAGGACGGGTTCGGGCAGGAACGTCTCGGCCATCCGCTCGACGGTCGCCGCCTCGTCGAGCACCAGGTCGGTGCGGGAGGCGACCGTGCGGCGCAGCGGGCGCATCGCCCGGTTCAGGGCGCGCTGCGACTCCAGGGACCGCACCCCGGTCACGCCGACCGGGCGCGCGGACCGGCCGGCCGCGGGGCCGGTGGCGGCGGGGGCGTACAGGCCCTGCGGCTCGTCGGCTTCCGGTTCGGGGTCGGGCGGCCCGGGGAGGTCGTGGCCGGACCGGCGGGCGGCGTGGTCGCGGTCCGCCTCCTCGGGTTCGAGGGGGCGGACCGGGCGGGTGTCCGGCTCGGGGTCGGGCGGGGGCTCGTGGTCCGGCTCGCCCCGCCGCCGCACCTCGGCGATCCACAGGACGTCGAGCAGCTCCTCGGTGGACAGGTCCACTCCGGCGCGGCCGAGGAGGGCGGTGAGCCGGTCGAACATCAGGCGTCCAGGTCCCCGAGCGAGCGGAACACCGTGTCGCGCAGCTTGTCGAAGTCCATCGCCGCGCCCGAGACCCGCAGGTGGACGGCGTTGAGGAGCTGGTCGGTCGCCAGGTCGTGCGCCTGGGTGTCACGCAGCCGCAGGAACTCCTCGATCAGGCGCTCGGCCTCCGTCGCGGCGTCCGTGCCGAGGTGCATGCCGACGATGGCGCGCAGTTGTTCGGCGTCCGGCTGCTTGAGGTCCAGGCGGACGCAGCGGCGCAGGAAGGCGGGCGGGAAGTCGCGTTCGCCGTTGCTGGTGATGACCACGACGGGGAAGGTGCGGCAGGTGACCCGGCCGCCGGTGACGGTGACCCGGCCGCCGTCCGGCCCGTCGTCCGGGCCGGTGACCCGGACCTGCGCCGACGCGCCCTTGAGCCGGGCCAGTTCGGGGATCTCGTAGGTCCCTTCCTCGAACACGGTGAGCAGGTCGTTGGGCAGGTCCACGTCGCCCTTGTCCAGCTCGTCGATGAGCAGCACCCTCGGGACGGTGCGCGGCAGGAGGGCGGTGCCGAGCGGGCCGAGGCGGAGGTAGTCGCCGATGTCAGGCTCGGCGGTGTCCCCGTCGTCGGTGCCGCCGCGCAGCGAGGCGTCCCGGAGCCGGCCGACCGCGTCGTAGCGGTACAGCCCCTCGGCCAGGGTGGAGCGGCTGTTGACCGGCCAGTGCAGCACCTCGCCCAGGCAGAGTTCGCGGGCGACGGCACGGGCGAGCGTGGACTTGCCGGTGCCGGGGCGGCCGGTGACGAGCAGCGGGCGGTGCAGGTGGAGGGCGGTGTTGACGATGTCGCGGTCGGTCTCGGAGATCACGTACCGGCGCCGGGGCCGCCCGGCCGCCGTCTCCTCGGCCGGCTCCGGGCCCTCACCGCCGCCGAAGGTCCGCCACGGCGGCGGCGCGGGCCAGGCGGTGACGGGATGCGGCTCGGCGTCGCCTCCGCGGAAGAGCCGCCAGTCGGTGCTCATCGGTTCCCTCGTCTCGTGCTTCTCATGGTGCGGACAGATCGAGGCGCGGGGGCAGCTGCCGTTCCGGGTCGTCCCAGAGGAGGGCCAGCGCGCCGCGCGGGTGCGTGTCGTCGCCGTCGCAGTCCGCCCGCAGCCTACGCAACCGGGCGGGCAGTTCCGGCAGCGGACAGTCCGTCAGGAGTTCCTTCAACTCCTCCGCCGCGCGCTCCGGTTCGCCGTGGCCGCACCAGACCATCACGGGGACGCCGCCGAAGACACAGGCGGTGAAGACGTCCGTGCGCGGGGCGGCGGCCGGGCCGGGCGCCGGCACGACGACGCCCGGCGCGGTCTCGCGGGCGCTCACACAGCCGTGCGCGGCCGTCATCGTGGGCAGGTCGCCGGGGAGCCAGTGCAGGTCCCCGGTCCGGGCGCGGGCCACCTCGCCCCAGCGGCCGCGCCAGAGGTGCTCCCGCTGGGGCGAGCGGTGCTCGGTGCAGCGGACGGCGACCGGGAACTCGGCGCCCAGGGAGCGCGGGAAGGGGCCGTCGGAGCCGATCTTCCAGCGGTGGACGCCGAGTTCCAGATCGCGGGCGTCCAGGAAGAACTCCACCGGGGTGCGGTGCGCCCGCCCGTGCCGGGCCAGCAGCGTGTCCACCGCGCGCTCGATCGCGGCCGGTTCCACGGGCACGTCCCTGACCTCGACGGACTCCGCGCCCGAGGCCCCGTGCGTCCACACCTGGTACGTACGCTGCCCGGCGGGTCCGGACGGCGCGGAGAGCCGGATCTGCACGCGTGCGTCGGCGGCCCCGGCCCCGGCGGCGGCCTGTTCGGTGAGCGTGTCGCGCCGGTCGGCGAGGACCGCCGGCAGCACGCCGCCCAGCCGCGCCGCGCAGGCGTCCGACCACTCCCGCAGCGCCTCGGCGTACGCGGGATCGCCGGCGGTCGCGGCGGCCCGTTCGACGGTGCCCAGCAGCCGGGGCAGCCGGGGCAGGTCGGGGAGGAGGGACTCCAGGTGGTCGAGGACGTCCCTCGGCGCGGTCGCCGTGAGGTCGGTGCCCGCCGCCTCCGTGCGGGCCGCGTCCGCGAACTCCCGCACCTCCTCGGCGGACCGGTCGTCCAGGAGGTCGAGCAGGGCCTCGTACTCACCGCACAACGGCCAGCGGTCGGGGGCCAGTCGGTGCCCCTCGGCCCGCATGGCCACCAGATCGGCCCGGCTCACGCCGCCCGGCGCGGCGGCCAGCAGATGGATCAGGGTGGCGGTGCCGTGCGGGCGGGTCAGCGCCCAGTCGACCAGGGCGGCGGCGTCGACGGCGGACAGGTCGCAGGGCAGCGGTGTGCCCAGTTCGGCACCGAGTCCGTAGGCGGTCCGGGCCAGCGCGGGGCCGTCGTCGGCGAGCACGGCGCGGACCAGCAGGGCCAGCCGGTCGCGCGCGGGGTCCGGATCGGCGGGCGGGGCGGCCGGCACGGCTCCGGGTACGTATTCGTCGTCGTCGTTCTTCCAGTTGCGGCACTGCAGCGTCGGGACCTGACCGGCGCCGTTGCGCGCCTCCAGCTCTTCGAAGTGGGTCCGGAGCCGCTGCCACACCCCGTCGAGGTCGGGGGCGGCGGCGGAGTCCAGCGGCGCGCCCTCCTCCAGTTCGCGCATCAGCCGTGAGGTGAAGAGCCCCGCCCCGTGAACGGACTTGGCGGCCTCGCCGGGCCTTGACGCCCGCATCACGAACATCGGACGGGTGACGTGGGACTCCGGCCTGTCCGTCAGCTCGTCGGGGTCGGAGGCCAGGGCCCGCTCACCGGAGGTCATCGTCGACCGGCAGGCGTCCAGGACGACCACGGCCCTCCTGGCGGCACGGCCCGGCAGATGGTCGGTGCGCAGCAGGGAAATCAGGTTGTCCGCGTTCACCCCCTGCGGATCGCCGTCGCGGGACTCCGGGTAGAGCAGGCTCCAGCGGTTGTGCCCGGCCTGGACCCCGTGGCCGGCCCAGTACACCCAGAGCCAGTCGGCGTCGATGGTCTTCAGTTCGTCCCGGAAGACACGGCGGACGTGCATGCGGTCCGCCGTGGTGCGCCGGACCCCCGGGAAGTCGGCGAGCAGCCACGCGTTCTCGTCCAGGGGCGAGGCCAACAGGTGCATGCGTTCCTCGGGGACGCCCCGGTCGCGGAGCCAGCGCATCATGCGCGCGGCATCCTGCACCGGTCCGTCCAGGTCCCAGCCGTGCCCCCGGCTCGCGTACCGCTCGACCGCGACGACGACCGCGTGGGTGCGCCGCCAGTCGTGCCCGGCGGGCCTCACGGCAGCTCGGCCGCTATGCGCTCGTAGAGGCCGTGGTGCGCGAAATAGCCGGTGTGGGAGCGGGGGAAGGGCTGGCGCAGATTGACCCGCACATCGGTGACGCGGCCGGGGAACACCCGCTCCCCGACGAACCCGAGCAGGTCCCTGCGGTCGTAGACGTTGATCCAGCGCGGGAACGCGTCGGGCAGCGGATCGCCGCGCCGCAGTCCGGCCAGCGCGTCGATCTCGTAGAGGAACGGGGCCTGCGAGCCGACCGTGATCAGCAGGTCCACGCCGTGGGCGGGCTCCATGGCCAGCAGGTCGAAGGAGGCGATGCCGCCGAGGCTGTGGGCGAGCAGGACGACGGGGCCGCCCTCGCGCTCCCTGGTCAGCGCGACGGTGTCGGCGATCCGGGTGCGCAGTCCGGTGCCCCGGCCCTGGTAGCGCAGGATGTCGCCGCTGCCGGGGAGGATCTTGCCGGTCATCCGGCGGCGCCCCATCTGGACGGCGGGCGAGGAGACCCAGAGGAGAGGGTCGCCGAGCAGCCGGCCGCCGACCCAGGACGCGGCGCCCTTGAGGCCGCGGTCGGTGCCGCCGAGGCGGTCGGTGACGACCCGGACCAGGGCGTCGCGGTCCGCGCCGTCCACCGGCAGCGGTTCCTCGGCGTCCTCGGCGTGCTCGGTCAGCCGGGTGGCCAGCGCGACGACCGCGCGGGCGGCCATCGCCTCGGCGTCGCGGCCCGGGGCGGTGCCGGACAGGCGCAGCGACAGCTCCTCGGCCACGCGCAGGGCGGCGTCGGCCAGCCGGGGGCCCAGCTCCTCGGCGAGCGCGGCGGCGTCACCGTCGTCGGTCGTGCCGGTCGCGTCCGTCGCGTCCATGACCGGGCCGGTCTCGGCGAGGGCGCGCACCCGTCCGGCGAGGGCGTCCCACGGGTCGGTGCGGCCGGGCGCGAAGCCGACGCCCTCGTCCTCGCCGGCGCCGTCCGCGAGCAGTTCGATCTCCGCGAACGGGTCCTGTTCGAGCAGCGCCCACACGGCGAGCGGATCGTCCGCGCCGGCCCCGGGAAGGGCCCGGTCCTGTTCCCGTTCCGGGAAGCTGGCACCGCCCAGCGCGAGGTGGGCGCCGTAGGTGTCGCCCCAGTAGCAGGGCACGAGCTTCACCTCTGGCCGCACCCGCGCGAGTCCGCGCGCCACCCGCCGATAGGACGTGCGGTACGAGTCCTCCCGTACGCCCGTTCCGTGCACAAAGACAACGCTCGTCACGCGATCCCCCACTGTGGCCGAGTCACGCATTCTAACGAACGGACGGGCCGTCAATCCCGGAGTCGGGGACAGTGGTCGGGGCGGGCGGCGTCAGCCGCCGGAGGTGTCCAGCTCGGCGTCGGCGCTCACGCCCGCGCAGTCGTAGGGGTCCTTCAGCCAGCCGTCCGGGAGCGCCACGCGGTTGTTGCCCGACGTGCGACCGCGCGGGCCGTCCGCGCCGTCGGGCCAGGGCTGGTCCAGGTCCAGTTCCTGGAGCTGGGAGCCCAGCTCCTCCAGGGAGGAGGTGACCGCCAGCTTCTTGCGCATCTCGGAGCCGACGGCGAAGCCCTTCAGATACCAGGCGACGTGCTTGCGGAAGTCGATCACGCCGCGCGCCTCGTCGCCGATCCACTCCCCCAGCAGCGTGGCGTGGCGCAGCATGACGTCGGCGACGGTGCGCAGCGACGGGGCCTGCCGGGCCGCCGTGCCCTCGAAGGCGGCGACCAGATCACCGAAGAGCCAGGGGCGGCCGAGGCAGCCCCGGCCCACGACCACGCCGTCGCAGCCGGTCTCGCGCATCATGCGCAGCGCGTCGTCGGCGCACCAGATGTCGCCGTTGCCGAGGACGGGGATCTCGGGGACGTGCTCCTTGAGGCGGGCGATGGCGTCCCAGTCGGCCGTGCCTCCGTAGTGCTGGGCGGTGGTCCTGCCGTGCAGGGCGACGGCGGTGACGCCCTCCTCGACGGCGATCCGGCCGGCGTCCAGGAAGGTGAGGTGGTCGTCGTCGATGCCCTTGCGCATCTTGATCGTGACGGGGAGGTCCCCGGCCTCGGAGACGGCCTCGCGGAGGATCGCGCGCAGCAGGGGCCGCTTGTACGGGAGGGCCGAGCCGCCGCCCTTGCGGGTGACCTTGGGGACCGGGCAGCCGAAGTTCAGGTCGATGTGGTCGGCGAGGTCCTCGTCGACGATCATGCGGACGGCCTTGCCGACGGTGACCGGGTCCACTCCGTACAGCTGGATCGAGCGCGGGGTCTCGCTCGCGTCGAAGTGGATGAGCTGCATGGTCTTCTCGTTGCGCTCGACCAGCGCCCGGGTGGTGATCATCTCGCTGACGAACAGCCCCTTGCCACCCGAGAACTCCCGGCACAGGGTGCGGAAGGGTGCGTTGGTGATCCCGGCCATGGGGGCCAGCACCACCGGCGGCCGCACGGTGTGCGGGCCGACGCGGAGCAGCGGGGAGGAGGGGGCGAGCGTGGTCATGCCCTCCATTGTCGCGTACCGGCGGAACTGCTCCGGTGGCGGTGGGTCCGGGGGAGGGGGTTGCCCGCTGTTGTCGGACCCTCGTCGTAGCGTGGAGGAAACGGCGAGGGACGCCGGCCCACGAAGGAGAACCATGACCTCTCGGACACGCTTAGACCTGACAGCTCTCCCGCGCCGCGCCGGCGGCGCGGCTCCCACCCGGCGCGGGCTGCTCGCGCTCGGCGGCGCCTCCGCGACCGGCGCGTTGCTCCTCGCTCGGCCCGCGCAGGCCGCCGCCCGCGGCTCCGCGTCCGCGACGGCCCGGCTGCGGGAGCTGGAGCGGGTCCACGGCGCCCGCGTCGGCGCGTACGCGTGCAACCTGGCCACCGGGAAGTCCGTGCGCCACCGGGCCGACGAGCGGTTCCCGGTGCTGTCCACGTTCAAGACGCTCGCGGCGGCGGCGGTGCTGCGGGACCTGGACCGGGACGGCGAGGTGCTGGGCCGCCTCGTGCGGTACACGGAGGCGGACTGCGTCGCGGACTCCAACGTCACCTGCACCCAGGAGCACCTGGCGAGCGGGATGACGATCGCCGAGCTGTGCGACGCGGCGATCTGCGACAGCGACAACACGGCCGCCAATCTGCTGCTGCGCGAACTCGGCGGGCCGCACGCGGTCACCCGCTTCGCCCGCTCCATCGGGGATCCGGTGACCCGGCTCGACCGCTGGGAGCCGAAGCTCAACTCGGCCGAGCCCGGACGGCGCACGGACACCACCACCCCCGCCGCGCTCGCCCGCACCTACGCCCGGCTCGTCCTCGGGGGCGTCCTGGAGCCGCGCGACCGGGAGCAGCTGACCGGCTGGCTGCTGAACTGCCGGACCAGCGGCACGCGGTTCCGGGCCGGGCTGCCCCCGGAGTGGACGGTCGCGGACAAGACGGGTGGCGGTGCGTACGGAAGTTGCAACGACGCGGGCGTCGCCTGGACGCCCGAGGGGGTTCCGGTGGTGCTGGTGGTGCTGACGACCAAGCCCGACGCGGACGCGGCGGGAGACCATCCCCTGGTGGCGGCGGTCGCCGGCATCCTGGCGGCAGAGGTCGTTAGTTAGGCGTACTATCCATGCATGCCCGAGCTCAGCCACCGGGGACGGATGCTCGTGCTCGCGATCTGCTGCATGAGTCTGCTGATCGTCAGCCTCGACGTCACCGTCCTGAACGTCGCCCTGCCCGCCATGCGCCAGGACCTGGACGCCAGCGTCTCAGGAATGCAGTGGACGATCGACGCCTACACGCTCGTCCTGGCCTCCCTGCTCATGCTCGCCGGCTCCACCGCCGACCGGATCGGCCGCCGCAAGGTCTTCATGGCCGGGCTGGTCCTCTTCACCGCCGGATCGGCGCTCTGCTCGCTCGCGTCCAGCCTGGACGCGCTCATCGTCTTCCGCATGGTGCAGGCCGTCGGCGGCTCCATGCTCAACCCCGTGGCGATGTCGATCATCACCAACACCTTCACCGACCCGCGTGAGCGGGCCCGCGCGATCGGGGTGTGGGGCGGTGTCGTCGGCGTCTCCATGGCGGCGGGCCCGCTGGTGGGCGGGGTCCTGGTCGACGCGGTCGGCTGGCGGTCGATCTTCTGGATCAATCTGCCGGTCGGCCTCGCCGCGTTGCTGCTGACCTGGCGTTTCGTCCCGGAGTCCCGCGCCCCCCGGGCCCGCCGCCCGGACCCGGTGGGCCAGTTGCTGGTCGTCGCGCTGCTCGGCGCGCTCACATACGCGATCATCGAGGCGCCCCAGAAGGGCTGGGCCTCGCCGGAGATCCTGCTCTTCGCGGCCGTCTCGGCGGGTGCCCTGGCCGGTCTGGTGGTGTACGAGCCGAGGCGTGCCGACCCCCTGATCGACCTGCGCTTCTTCCACAGCGCCCCGTTCAGCGGGGCGACCGTCATCGCGGTCAGCGCCTTCGCGGCCCTCGGCGGCTTCCTCTTCGTCACCACCCTCTACCTCCAGGACGTCCGGGGCCTGAGCGCCCTGGACGCCGGGCTCCACATGCTGCCGATGGCCGTCATGGTCTGTGTGCTGCCCCCGCTCTCGGGGCGGGTCGTCGCCGCCCGGGGGCCGCGTCTGCCGCTGCTGGTGGCGGGGATCGGCATGGCGGTGGGCGGGCTGATGTTCGCGGCCTTCGACGCGGAGACCGGCACGGCGTCGATGTTCACCGCGTACGTCGTCTTCGGCATCGGCTTCGGCGCGGTGAACGCGCCGATCACCAACACCGCCGTCTCCGGGATGCCCCGCGCCCAGGCGGGCGTGGCCGCCGCCGTCGCCTCGACCAGCCGGCAGATCGGGCAGACCCTGGGGGTCGCCGTGATCGGGGCGGTCCTGGCGGCCGGAACGACCGCCGCGCGCACTTCGGACGGACGCGTTCCGGCGGCCGACTTCGTGGCCGTGAGCCGGCCCGCCTGGTGGATCATCACCGGCTGCGGGGTCTGCGTCCTGCTGGTCGGCCTGGTGAGCAGCGGACGCCGGGCCCTGGCGACGGCCCGCCGGACCGCCGAACGGCTGGAGGGGGCCGCGTCGGCCACCCCGGCCCCCTCAAGCGCGCGGGAACGGCCGTCCTCGGCACGCGCCCGGGGCTGAGGCCCGACGGCCCACGCGCTCACGGCGAAGGCCCGCCCGCCCGCACGGCCCGGTGGCCCCGCACGCGGGCGAGCCGGGGCGTCGGCACGGGAACGCCGGACCGGGCGGGGGTCACCCACCACCTCGACGAGCGAACGGACCCGGAGGACCCTTCGGGGCGGGGCGCCCTGCTGCTGAGCATCGAGGCGTTCGTCCGGCAGCGGCTGCACGATCCGGAGCTGTCCCCGCGCGTCGTCGCGGGCGCCCACCATCTCTCGGTCGGCCATCTGCACCGCCTCTTCCACACCCGGGGCACCACGCTCGCGGCCTGGATCCGAGGTCTGCGCCTGACGTACGCCGGCCGCGACCTGCGCGATCCCGCGCTGCGCGAAATGGCCGTGCACCAGATCGCCACGCGCCGGGGCTTCAAGGACCACTCGACCTTCACCCGCAGCTTCCGCACGGCGTACGGCATGTCCCCCCGGGACTACCGCCATGTCCCGCCGGGCCCCCGGCCGGGCCTCCCACCGGGGCTCCCGGCGGGGAACTGACGCCCGCCGCCCGCCCTTCCGCGAGGTGACGCCCGTCGCGTCGGCCCTACAGGGCGACGAGCGGTGCGGGCAGCGGGCCCGGGTCCCCGGTGCGGGCGAAGGCGGCCCAGGCCGCGCGGACGCCCCGGCCCACCGCGTCGACCTCCGGCCAGGAGAGGGCGCCCAGCATCGGCGCGTGCCGCCACGCCTCGGCCGAGCCGAGGAGCAGGGGGATCTCGACGCAGTGGGTGGCGCCGTGGGGCGAGCCGGACGGCCGCCAGTCCAGCCGGTATCCGTGGACGCGGGCGCCCCGGCGCTCCAGCCGCTCGCGCAGCCCCCGCAGCGGTTCCCCGTACACGCGCCGGGTCCGTGCGGCGGTGCCGCCGCTGTCGGAGGGGCCCTCGGGGAAGGCGGACATGTCGTCGGCGTTCCAGCCGTACAGCACGTCCGGGGCGTGGTCGCCGAAGGGTTCCGGGCGGCCGGGGCCGACGGGCAGCGGCGCGATGCCGCCCACCGGTCCGAACGGCGGTTCCAGGAAGTTCCCGGACCGCTGCCGGTGGTCGGCCGCCGTGCGCGCCTGGGCGGCGAGCAGGGCGTCCGGCGGGGCGGTGCGGGGGTCGACGCCGAGGTGCGCGGCGAAGATCCTTCCGGTCGCGCGGGCCTCGGCCGGGGTGCGGGTGAGCAGGGACAGCGGCGGGCTCTGGAGGATCACCCGGCGCAGCAGGGTGCGGGTCTCGGGCATCTCCAGGAGCAGCAGGGCGGACAGGGCTCCGGCCGACTGGCCGAAGACCGTGACGTTGCCCGGGTCGCCGCCGTGGTCCGCGATGTGGTCCCGGACCCAGCGCAACGCCTCCACCTGGTCGTACAGCCCGAGGTTGCCCTCGCTGACCCCGTCGTGGACGAGATAGCCGAGCGCGCCGAGCCGGTAGTTGGCGCTGACCACGACGACGTCCTGCTCGGCGGCGAGGGAGCTTCCGTCGTACCAGTCGAGGATGCCCGCGCCGCTGCTGAACCCGCCGCCGTGGAACCACACGAGGACGGGCCGGCGCCCCGCCGAGGGGGCGGCGGGGGCGGTGACCGTGAGGTGGAGGCAGTCCTCGCTCCGCGGGTGGCTGCCCGGGGGCGGGCCCATCAGCGCTTCGAGGCGGGAGACCGGCTGGGGGCAGACCGCGCCGGACGAGGGGCCCCCGGCCGGCACGGGTCGGGCGAAGCGCGCGGCCGTGGCGTACCGGAAGGGGCCGCTGCGGACCGTACGCGGAGTGTTCATGCCTCACCTGCGGGTTCGGGGACGAGTCGCCGGGCCGGGGCGGCGGGGCTCTCCGGAACCATACGGAACAGCGCCACCGCTCCGACGAGGCTGAGGGCGCACATGCCCACCAGATACCAGGTCACACCGGTCGACGACCCGCCCGACCCGAGGAGTGCACTGGAGATCATGGGGGCCAGCCCGCCGCCGAGGACCGCGCCGATCTGAAGGATCAGGGAGGTCCCGGAGTAGCGCACGCGCACGGGGAAGGTGTCGGCGATGATCGCGCCCTGGACGCAGTGGGTCACCGGGATGATCAGGCCCATGCCGGCGAGCGCGAGCAGCGCCGGAAGGCGGTCCCCGGTGTCGAGCAGCGGGAAGAACACCGCGCACCACAGCAGGATGGCGACCGAGCCGCCGATGAAGAGCGTGCGGCGCCCCCTGCGGTCGGCGACCACGGTCCACACGGGGATCGAGAGGAACCAGAGCACGGCTGCCCCGCTCACCCCGAGCACCAGGAACCGCTGGTCGAAGCCGAGGTGCTTGGTGCCGTAGGACAGCGTGAAGACCATGAAGACGTAGGCCACCGCGGAGTTCGCCACCACGGCGAGCAGGGTGACGACCAGCCTCGGCAGTCCGGTGCGCACCGCCTCGGCCAGCGGGAAGCGGACGACCTCGTCCTCCTGCCGGGCCCGGTCGAAGGACGGCGATTCGGTGACGCGCAGCCGGACGACCAGTCCGACACCCACCAGGACGAAGCTCAGCAGGAACGGGATGCGCCAGGCCCAGGCGGTGAACGCCGCGTGTCCGGCGAGCGAGTTGGTCGCGAGGAAGATCATGTTCGCCAGGACCAGTCCGGCCGGGGTCCCCATCTGCGGGAAGCCCGCGTACAGGTTCCGCCGCCCCTCGGGCGCGTGCTCCATCGACATCAGGGTGGCGCCGGCGCCCTCCCCGCCGAGGCCGATGCCCTGGACGACCCGCAGGAGGACCAGGAGGACCGGGGCCCAGATGCCGATCGTGTCGTAACTGGGCACCGCGCCGATGAGGGTGGAGCCGATCCCCATCATCACCAGCGACACCACCAGCGTCGACCGGCGTCCGAGCCGGTCGCCGAAGTGGCCGAAGACCAGACCGCCGAGCGGCCGGGCGACGAAGCCGACCGCGAGGGTGGAGAAGGCGGCCAGGGTGCCCGCCGCCGGGCTCAGATCGGGGAAGAACTGCTTGTCGAAGATGAGGGCGGCGGCCGTGCCGTACAGGAAGAAGTCGTACCACTCCAGTGTCGTTCCGAGAAGCGTGGCAAGCGCCGTTCTGCTCGCGCCCGTGGAACGGTCCGCGTCGCTCATGGATCACCTCGTCTGCTGGGGACGCGGGGGGAGCCCGCGCTTTCGGTGGATCCTGGGCCCCTCGGCGGAGGCGGACAAATGCCGGTTCGTCCCGGAGCTATAGCGGCGCGGGTATACCGGGGGACCGAACGCCACGGGCAGGAACCGGGCAGCCGGGGCGCGGGCCATGAACCGGGCCGCCGGGCGCCGGGCTTGACCTCCGGGACGCCGAGGCACAGGGCAAACGCCGGGACGCGGGGCATGAACGGCGGGGCGCGGGGAAGACCACCCGGGCCGCCATACCGAAGTCGGCATACCTGATGCGCGAAACGTCATTTGTGGTCATGGCTCCCCGCTCCCAGGGTGGAGACCATGACGGCACAGACTCCGCGGTGGATCCGCAACTTCGTCGATGGACGCTTCATCGACCCCGACGACGGCGGCAAGGGCTTCGACGCGACGGACCCGGCCACGGGCCTCGCCCACGCCCGCGTCCACGAGGCCGACGCGCCTCTGGTCGACCGCGCCGTCACGGCGGCGCGCAGCGCGCTCGGGCCCTGGTCGGCGACGCCCGTACGGGAGCGGACCGAGGTCCTGCGCCGGGCGGCCGACCTGATCGAGGAGCGGTTCGACGCGTTCGTGGCCGCCGAGGTCGCCGACACCGGCAAGCCCGTGGCACTCGCCCGCGACCTGGACGTGGCCAGGGCCGTCGCCAACTTCCGTACGTTCGCCGACGTCGTCGCGGCCGCCGGCCAGGAATCCTTCCTGACCGATCTGCCGGGCGGCCGGCACGCCCTCAACTACGCGGTCCGCAAGCCCCTCGGGGTGGTTGCCGTCATCGTCCCCTGGAACCTCCCGCTCCTCCTGCTCACCTGGAAGGTCGCCCCGGCGCTGGCCTGCGGCAACACCGTCGTGGTCAAGCCCAGCGAGGAGACGCCCGGCACGGCGGCCCTGCTCGCCGAGGTGCTGGCCGACGCGGGGCTCCCGGCCGGGGCGTACAACGTCGTGCACGGCTTCGGCGGCGGCTCGGCCGGGGAGTTCCTCACCGCGCACCCCGGCATCGACGGCGTCACCTTCACCGGCTCCTCCGCGACCGGCGCCCAGGTGATGAGGGCCGTGGCGCCGCGCGTACGCCCCGTCTCCTTCGAACTGGGCGGCAAGAACGCCGCGCTCGTCTTCCCCGACGCCGACCTCGACGAGACGCTGGACGGTCTGACCCGTTCGGTGTTCACCAACACCGGCCAGGTCTGCCTGTGCACCGAGCGGGTCTACGTCCACCGGTCGGTCTTCGCGGATGTCGCCGACGGCCTGGTCGAGCGGGCGCGCTCGCTGCGCCTGGGCCGTCCGCAGGACCCGGCGACCACCACGGGGCCGCTCATCTCGCAGGCCCACCGGGAGAAGGTGCGCGGCTATCTGGACCTCGCCCGGCAGTCGGGTGCGAAGGTTCTCACCGGCGGCGGCACCCCCGTGCTCGGCTCGGAGCTGGACGGCGGATCGTGGATCGAGCCGACGCTGTGGACGGGGCTGACGCACGCCGACCGCCCGGTGCGCGAGGAGATCTTCGGGCCCGTCGCCGCCCTGATCCCGTTCGACACGGAGGACGAGGCCGTCGCCCTGGCCAACGACACCGACTACGGACTGGCGGCCTCCGTGTGGACCCGCGACCTGCGGCGCGGGCACCGGGTGGCGCAGGCCATGAACGTCGGCATGTCCTGGGTCAACACCTGGTTCCTGCGCGATCTGCGCTCGCCCTTCGGCGGTGTCGGCCTCTCCGGTCTGGGCCGCGAGGGCGGTGCGTCCTCGCTGCACTTCTACACCGAGCCGACCAATGTGTGCGTGCACCTGTGACGGCGCCCGCGCACCCGCCGGCCCCGCTCCCCGGCCTCCGTGCCCCCCACCGAGCAGGCCGCCCCCACGAGGGCGGCCGGAAGGACGTGACCATGGGCGACCACGCCCACCGCACCGGCCGGGCCCCCGTGCCCGGCGTGCGCCCCACCCCCTGCGCATCCCCCGCGCGCCCCGGCGAAGGAGGCAGCCGATGATCCCCGAAGAGACGGTCCGGGCACTGGCCGAACGGCTCCACACCGCTCAGAGCACCGTGACGGACACCCTCAGCCTCGCGGACACGCACACCCTGTCCGTCGAGGACGCCTACGCCGTGCAGGCGGCGCTCCTCGCCCTGCGGCAGGGACGCGGCGAACGCCTCACCGGCGTCAAGCTGGGGTTCACCAGCAAGGCCAAGATGGAGCAGATGGGGGTCTCCGAGATCATCGTCGGCCGGCTGACCGACGCCATGTGCGTGGCGGACGGCGGCACGGTGGAGCTGGCCCGGTTCATCCACCCGAAGGTGGAACCCGAGGTGGCGTTCCGGCTGGGCCGCGACGTGGACCCGGACGATCCCGGTGCCGACATCGTCGCCTGCGTGGACGCCGTCGCACCCGCCCTGGAGATCATCGACTCCCGCTACCGCGACTTCCGTTTCACCTACGAGGACGTGGTCGCGGACAACACCTCGGCGGCGGGGTACGCCATCGGCCCGTGGCGCCCGGTCGAGGACGTCTCCGACCGCGCCGTACGGCTGCACGGCGCGGGACGCGAGGTACGGGGGACGACCGCGGCCATTCTCGGCGCCCCGGTCAACGCCCTGCACGCCCTGCTCGACCTGGCCCGGCGGCGGCGCGTCCCGCTGCGCGCGGGCGAGGTCGTGCTGGCGGGGGCGGCGACCGAGGCGGTCCCCCTGGGGCCCGGAGTGATCACCTGCGAGGTCGACGGCCTCGGCCGGGTCGGCGTGAGGGGCGTCTGATGGACCAGGCACGCGTCATCCCCGGCAAGGCGCGCCCGCGCGGCCGGTTCCCGCACTACCGGCGGGCCGGCGACCTCGTCTTCGTCTCCGGCACCAGTTCCCGGCGGCCCGACAACACCTTCGAAGGGGTGGCCACGGACGAGCTGGGCACCACCGACCTCGACATCCGCGCGCAGACCCGCGCCGTCATCGAGAACATCGGCGGGATCCTCGCCGAGGCCGGCGGCTCGCTCTCCGACGTCGTCCAGGTCACGTCCTATCTGGTCTCCATGAACGACTTCGGCGGCTACAACGAGGTCTACGGCCGGTACTTCGACGAGAACGGTCCGGCCAGGACCACCGTCGCCGTGCACCAGCTCCCCCATCCCCATCTGCTCATCGAGATCCAGGCCGTGGCCCATCTGCCGGCCGCCGCCACCGCGAAGGAGACATCGTGACGGACATCCCCGAGGTCATCGACTTCCAGGGCTGGATCGACGCCCACGCCCACCTGCTGAAGCCCCCGGTGAACAACCGCACCATGTCCCTCGGGAACGACTTCATCGTGCAGATCGTCGGCGGGCCCAACCAGCGCACCGACTTCCACGTGGACCCGTACGAGGAGTGGTTCTACCAGGTCAAGGGGGACATGCACGTCAACCTGATGACCGACGACGGACCGCGGACCGTGCACATCAAGGAGGGCCGGGCGTGGCTGCTGCCGGGCAATGTCCCGCACTCCCCGCAGCGCCCCGACCCCGACTCCATCGGCCTGGTGATCGAGCGGGTCCGCGAGGAGGGCACCCTGGAGAAGTTCCTGTGGTTCTGCCCCGCCTGCTCCGCGCCCGTGCACGAGGTGGAGCTCCAGGTCCGCGACATCGTCGCCGATCTGCCGCCGGTCTTCGAGCGGTTCTACGGAGACGAGCGGGCCCGGAGCTGCTCCCGGTGCGGGGCCCTGCACCCCGGGAAGGGCTGACCCGTGGCGG
The DNA here is from genome assembly GCF_053597115.1 of Streptomyces sp. NPDC001515. Lineage (NCBI taxonomy): Bacteria > Bacillati > Actinomycetota > Actinomycetes > Kitasatosporales > Streptomycetaceae > Streptomyces > Streptomyces sp. NPDC001515. Next base: position 195,355 of record NZ_JBSFHN010000011.1, on the reverse strand, counting down.
ATCTGATCGACGTCCACACCCATTACGTGCCGAAGGGCTGGCCCGATCTGACGGCCCTCGGCGGGCCGGACGCCCCCTGGCTGCGGATCGAGTCCGAGGCCGAGGCCGTGATCATGACCGGCTCCTCGGAGTTCCGCCGGATCCAGGCGGACTGCTGGGACGCCGGGACCCGGCTGCGGGACATGGACGCGGACGGGGTGCGCGCCCAGGTGGTCTCCCCCACCCCGGCGTTCTTCTCCTACGGCCGCAGCGGCGCCGAGGCCGCGAAGATCGCCCGGATCTTCAACGATCTGGCCCTGGAGATCACCGCCCCGGCCCCGGACCGGCTGATCCCGTTCTGCCAGGTCCCCCTCCAGGACCCGGACGCCGCGTGCCGGGAGCTGGAGCGGGCCGTCGCCGCCGGCCACCGGGGCGTGGAGATCGGCAACCACGTCGGTGACCGGGACCTGGACAGCGAGGGCGTCGTCACCTTCCTCCAGCACTGCGCCTCGCTCGACGTGCCGGTGTTCGTCCACCCCTGGGACATGGACTCCTCGCCCCGGCTCGACCGGTGGATGGCGCGCTGGCTGACGGCGATGCCGGCGGAGACCCATCTGTCGATCCTCGCGCTGATCCTGGGCGGCGCGTTCGACCGCATCGACGAGCGCCTGAAGATCTGCTTCGCCCACGGCGGCGGTTCGTTCGCCTTCTGGCTGGGCCGGATGGAGAACGCCTGGTACGGGCGCAACGACGTCATCGGCACCTCGCAGTACCCGCCCTCGCACTATCTGGGCCGGTTCTCCGTGGACTCCGTCGTCTTCGACGAGCGCGCGTTGCGGCTGCTGGTGGACACGGTCGGCGAGGACCACGTCATGGTCGGCAGCGACTACCCGTACCCGCTGGGCGAGCGTCCGGCGGGCGCGGTGGTCCGCACGAGCCGTACGCTCGACGAGACGGCACGGCACAAGATCACCCGGGCGAACGCGGAACGCTACCTCGGGCTCTGATTCCCGCTCGCCCCGGGGCCTCCCGCTCGCCGTCAGGTCATTCGCGCTCGCCCTCGGGCCGTGTGCGTGTGCCCGAGCCCTCAGGCCTGCCGCTCGCAGGCCGTCGGCTCGCCCTCGGCCGTATGCCCGAGTCCTCAGACCCCCGGTCCGCTCCCCCGCGGGTCCGGGGGTTCTGCCGTCAGACCCCGGGCGGCCTCCTCCAGGCTCCGCAGCAGGGCGTGCGCGGAGGGGCTGAGCGTGCGGTCCGCCGACAGGGTCAGGCCCACCCGGTGCCCGATGCGGTCCATCGGCACCGGCACCTCGACCAGCCGTCCGTCGTCCCGGATCAAGGAGCTGGGCAGGACGGCCACCACATCGGTCTCCAGCAGCAGCTGGCGCACGGTCAGGAAGGAGGTGGCCTCCACCCGGTTGCGCGGCAGGCCGAGGCCGTGCAGCGCGAACAGCTCCTCGACCTCGCGGCGGAGCACGGTCTGCGTGCCGGGCAGGATCCAGGGGAAGCCGAGGGTGTCGGCGAGCGCGACGCCTCCGGGCGAGGCGGCCAGCGCATGGCCGGCCCGGACGACCAGCCCGACCGACTCGTCGTACAGCGGGCGCCGGATCAGGCCCTCGCCGGAGGAGGCGGTCAGCCGTCCCACGATGAGGTCCACCCGCCCGGCTTCGAGGTCCAGCAGCAGGTCTTCCGGCGATGCCTCGCGCACGACCACGGTGAGGAAGGGGTGGTCGCGCTTCAGCTCGGCCACGGCCCTCGGCAGCAGGATGTTGGACCCGGCCAGATGCGTACCCACGACGACGGTCCCCCGGTCCGCGTCGGCCAGCTCCACGACATGCCGCCCGGCCTGGGCGAGCTGGGCGAGGACGGCGCGCGCGTGCTGGGTGAACGCCTCGCCGAACACGGTCGCGCGGACCCCGCGCGGGCCGCGCTCGAACAGCGCGACGCCGAGGATGTCCTCCACCTCGTGCAGGCTCCGGGTCGCCGCCGGCTGGGTGGTGTGCAGCTCGGCGGCCGCCGCCACGACCGATCCCTGCCGGGACAGCGCGTCCACCAGCAGCAGGTGCCGCATCTTGAGCCGGCCGTCGAGCAGGCGGGGAATCTCCACGGCCCGACCCTAACGGAGCCCTTCCGGACCGGCCGCCGGGAGGTGACCGCTGGTCAAGCCATCCGTCACCGACGGTCAAGGACAGCCCGGGACCGCCGTCCGATGCTGGAACCACCCGGTTCGCGGGAGTCACCGGAGCAACGGGGGGCCGCGAGCCGGGATCACCACCGGCACGGAGACGTCCGAGCCCGACACGAACAGGGGAACCCGATGAAGATCAAGCACGCCCTTGCCGGACTGGCCGCCACGGCGGCACTCCTCGTGGCGGGCGGCGCCGTCGCTCCCGCAGCAACGGCCGCCTCCCCGCCCACCGCCTCCGCCTCGCACGCCACCGCGACCCCGGCGGGCTGGTTCCCTGTCGACCCGAACGGCTGGTTCCCGGTCGGTCCCGCCGGGAGCGTCGCCGTCTGACGCGGGCGGACATGACGGTGGGCCCGGAACGCCACGAGGCGCTCCGGGCCCACGGCCCTGCGGTCAGTCCTGGGCGGACGGCTCCTGCTCCGGGGCCTCCGGCGCGGCGGCCGGCTCCTCGGCGGCGGGGGCGTCGGGCTGCGGGGCACCGGCGCGTTCGCGCATGCGGCGCAGCAGGTCCTGCTTCTGCTCGGCGGCCGTCCTGCGGTCGGCGTCGCGTGCGGGGCCGGTGCCCTGCTGGTCGGCGCGGGACAGCTTCTTGCGCTGTCCGCCGACGCCGAGAAGGTTGTTACGGCTCTTGGCCACGGGTTCTCCCATGCATGGTGAAGTGAGGTCTCGACAGACCCTGGATCGATCCGGTGGGCGGCGGGTGCGCGGACCCGCCGCGCTCTCACTCGTAGATCTGGAAGAACGAAGACATGAGGGCACCGTACCCGCCCAGGCCGGGCGGGTCACCGCATTTTCGCCCCCCGGACGCGCGGAGCCCCCGGCTCCGTACGGGGCCGGGGGCGTCGGGTGCGCGGTGTCAGCAGCCGAGGAGGCGGGCGCCGAGGTAGGCCTGGATCTGGTCCAGGGAGACGCGCTCCTGCTTCATAGTGTCGCGCTCGCGGACGGTCACCGCGTTGTCGTCGAGGGTGTCGAAGTCGACGGTGACGCAGAACGGGGTGCCGATCTCGTCCTGGCGGCGGTAGCGGCGGCCGATGGCGCCGGCGTCGTCGAACTCGATGTTCCAGTTCTGCCGCAGGTCGGCCGCGAGGCCCTTGGCCTTCGGCGAGAGCTGCGCGTTGCGGGAGAGCGGCAGCACCGCGACCTTGACCGGGGCCAGGCGCGGGTCGAGCCGCATCACGGTGCGCTTCTCCATGACGCCCTTGGCGTTGGGCGCCTCGTCCTCGATGTAGGCGTCCAGGAGGAAGGCCAGCATCGAGCGGCCGACACCGGCCGCCGGCTCGATGACGTAGGGGGTCCAGCGCTCGTTGGCCTCCTGGTCGTAGAAGACGAGGTCGGTGCCCGATGCCTGGGAGTGCGCCTTGAGGTCGTAGTCCGTGCGGTTGGCGACGCCCTCCAGCTCGCCCCACTCGCTGCCGCCGAAGCGGAAGCGGTACTCGATGTCAGCGGTGCGCTTGGAGTAGTGGGAGAGCTTCTCCTTCGGGTGCTCGTACCACCGCATGTTCTCCTCGCGCAGGCCGAGGCCGGTGTACCAGTTCCAGCGCTGCTCCATCCAGTACTCGTGCCACTTCTCGTCCTCGCCCGGCTTGACGAAGAACTCCATCTCCATCTGCTCGAACTCGCGGGTGCGGAAGATGAAGTTGCCCGGGGTGATCTCGTTCCGGAAGGACTTGCCCATCTGGGCGATGCCGAACGGCGGCTTCTTGCGCGCGGCGGTCTGCACCAGGGAGAAGTTGGTGAAGATGCCCTGGGCGGTCTCGGGGCGCAGGTAGGCGACCGAGCCGGTGTCCTGGGTGGGGCCGAGGTGCGTGGAGAGCAGACCGGAGAACTGCTTGGGCTCGGTGAAGGTGCCCTTGTTGCCGCAGTTCGGGCAGTTGAGGTCGGCGAGGCCGTTGACCGGCGGCTTGCCGTGCTTCTCCTCGTACTGCTCCTCCAGGTGGTCCGCGCGGAAGCGCTTGTGGCAGGAGGTGCACTCGGTCAGCGGGTCGGAGAAGGTGGCGACGTGGCCGGAGGCCACCCACACCTCGGGCGCCAGGATGACCGACGAGTCGAGTCCGACCACGTCCTCGCGCGAAGTGACCATGTAACGCCACCACTGGCGCTTGAGGTTCTCCTTGAGCTCAACGCCCAGCGGCCCGTAGTCCCAGGCGGCCTTCTGACCACCGTAGATCTCACTGCAGGGGAAAACGAAGCCACGGCGCTTGCTCAGGCTGACGATGGAGTCGATCTTGTCGGCGGCCACGGTGCTCTCTTCATTACGACGGCGACGAACGGAGAAGCACTCAGGTTACCGGCGGGCCCGCCCCTTCGATCAAATCGGTATCGGCACGGACCGCCCGGGGACCGGACCGGACCCCTTGTTGACAATCGTTTCCACTTTTGTTGAAAATGACTGTCATGAACATACGCCGTCTCATACCCGCACCGGCCGTCGCGGGAGCAGTCGTCCTCGGCCTCACCGCCCTCACCGCCTGCTCCGCGTCCGACGCCGCCGACCGGAAGAACGGCGACCGGCTGAACGTGGTGGCGTCCTTCTATCCGATGCAGTTCCTGGCCGAGCGGATAGGCGGCGACCACGTCTCGGTCACCACGCTCACCAAGCCCGGCGTGGAACCCCACGACCTGGAGCTGAGCCCGCGCGAGGTGGGCCGCCTCAGCAGCGCGGACTTCATCCTCTATCTCAAGGGCCTCCAGCCCGCCGTGGACGACGCGATCAAGCTCTCCGAGTCCACGCACACGCTGGACGCCGCCACGCTGACCTCCCTGGAGGACCACGGCGCCGAGGTCGGCGGCGAGGAGCACGGCCACGAGCACCACGGCGACGAGGCCGGCGCCGACCCCCACGTCTGGCTGGACCCGGTGAAGTACGCCGAGGTCGCCCGGGGCGTCGGCAAGTCCCTGGAGAAGACCGACCCCGAGCACGCCGCGGACTACCGCAGGAACACCGACGCCCTGGTCACCCGGCTCGGCGCCCTGGACACCGCGTTCAAGCAGGGCCTGGCGAAGACCGCCACCAAGACCTTCATCACCACCCACTCCGCCTTCGGCTACCTCGCCGAGCGCTACGGGCTCACCCAGGAGGGCATCGCCGGCATCGACCCCGAGGCCGAGCCCAGCCCCGCCCGGATCAGCGACCTGCACACGATCGCCCGGGAGAAGAAGGTCACCACCGTGTTCTTCGAGACCCTGGCCAGCGACAAGACGGCGAAGACCGTCGCCCGGGACACCGGGCTGCGCACCGACGTCCTGGACCCGCTGGAGGGGATCACCGGCGCGTCCCGGGGCACCGACTACGTCGAGGTCATGGAGTCCAACCTCGCCGCCCTCCAGAAGGCGCTCGGCACCGCGTGAGCACCGACCACCCGCACCCCGCAGCCGCACCGGAGGCGCTCATGTCCGAGCCCCGCAGCACCGCACCCGACCCCGTGATCGCCGTACGCGACGCCACCGCCACCCTCGGAGCACGCCCCGTGCTGCGCGGCATCGACCTGACCGTGCGCCGGGGCGAGGTCGTCGCCCTGCTCGGCGCCAACGGCTCCGGCAAGTCCACCGCCGTCCGCTCCGTCATCGGCCAGGTCCCGCTGACCGGCGGCACCGTCGAACTCTTCGGCACCCCGCTGCGCCGCTTCCGCGACTGGGCGCGCGTCGGCTACGTACCGCAGCGCACCACCGCCGCCGGCGGCGTGCCCGCCACGATCCGCGAGGTCGTCTCCTCCGGCCGGCTCTCCCGCACCCGGCTCGGGCTGCTCCGCAGGGCCGACCGGGACGCCGTCGACCGCGCCATCGCGCTCGTCGGCCTCACCGACCGCGCCCGCGACTCCGTCGACGCGCTCTCCGGCGGACAGCACCAGCGGGTCCTGATCGCCCGCGCGCTCGCCGCCGAACCCGAACTGCTGATCATGGACGAGCCGATGGCCGGCGTCGACCTGGCCAGCCAGGAGATCCTCGCCGCCACCCTGCGCGAACAGGTCGCGGCCGGCACCACCGTGCTGCTCGTCCTGCACGAGCTGGGCCCGCTGGAGCCCCTGATCGACCGGGCCGTGGTGCTGCGCGACGGCTGCGTGCTGCACGACGGACCGCCCCCGAAGGCCGTGGGGCAGCACGCCCTGCCCGGCCACGACCACGTACACCCCCACGCGGCCTCCGAGCCCGTCCGGACGGGACTGCTGAGCTGACCATGGAATTCCTCACCCCTCCCTTCATGCAGCGGGCGCTGATCGCCGCCGTCCTGGTCGGCGTGATCGCCCCCGCCGTCGGCGTCTATCTCGTGCAGCGCCGCCAGGCCCTCATGGGCGACGGCATCGGCCACATCGCGATGACCGGCGTCGGCCTCGGCTTCCTGCTCTCCACCAGCCCGGTCTGGATGGCCACCGCCGTCGCCGTCGCGGGCGCGGTCACCATGGAACTGATCCGCTGGTACGGCCGCACCCGGGGCGACATCGCGCTGGCGATGCTCTTCTACGGGGGCATGGCCGGCGGTGTCCTGCTGATCAACCTCTCGGACACCGGGTCGAACGCCAACCTCACCTCGTACCTCTTCGGCTCGCTCTCCACGGTCGCCCCCGAGGACATCACCGCGATCGCGATCCTGGCGGCGTTCGTGCTGCTGGTGACGGTGGGGCTGCGCAGGCAGCTGTTCGCCGTCAGCCAGGACGAGGAGTTCGCCCGGGTCACCGGGCTGCCGGTGCGGCTGCTGAACCTGCTGGTCGCGGTCACCGCCGCGGTCACCGTCACCGTCGCCATGCGGGTCGTGGGACTGCTGCTGGTCAGCGCCCTGATGGTGGTCCCGGTCGCGGCGGCGCAGCAGCTCGCCCGCTCGTTCCGGCTGACCTTCGTGCTCGCGGTCGTCACCGGGGTCGTGGTGACCCTGGCCGGCACGGTCACCTCGTACTACCAGGACGTGCCGCCCGGCGCGACGATCGTGCTGATGGCCATCGCGGTCTTCGTCGGCATGACCCTGCTCGCCGCCCCGCTGGCCAGAAGCCGGGCCCGGCGGCGCGAGGCGGCCGACAGCCGGTGCACCCTGGAGGTACCGGCCACCCGCCCGGCGACGGACGACGTGCGCGTCTGACCGCACCCCCGGGGCGGACTGGCACAATGGCCCGACACACGTACGGGCGACACGAGGAGGCCGCTGTGGCGACAGCGCCGATCAGTGGAACGAACGCGGCCCCGGTCCGCGGCCGGTCGACCCGGCAGCGGGCCGCGGTGGCGGCCGCGCTCGACGAGGTGGACGAGTTCCGCAGCGCGCAGGAGCTGCACGACGTCCTCAAGCACCGGGGCGACTCGGTCGGGCTGACCACCGTCTACCGCACGCTCCAGTCCCTCGCCGACGCGGGCGAGGTCGATGTGCTGCGCACCACCGACGGCGAGTCCGTCTACCGGCGCTGCTCGACCGGCGACCACCACCACCATCTGGTGTGCCGGGTCTGCGGCAAGGCCGTCGAGGTCGAGGGCCCGGCCGTCGAGCAGTGGTCCGAGACCATCGCCGCCCAGCACGGCTTCGTGAACGTGGCGCACACGGTGGAGATCTTCGGCACCTGCGCCGACTGCGCGAACGCGCAGGACTGAGAGCGTCCGGCCGGACGCTCCGGGCCCCGGGGGCGGTCCCCCCGGGGGCCGTCCCGTGCTCAGCTCCCGGAGGGGGCCACCTCCTCGGCCCCGCCGAAGCGGCGGTCGCGCTGGGCGTACTCCAGACAGGCCCGCCACAGATCCCGGCGGTCGAAGTCCGGCCACAGCACGTCCTGGAAGACCATCTCGGCGTACGCGCTCTGCCAGATCAGGTAGTTGGAGGTGCGCTGCTCGCCGCTGGGGCGCACGAACAGATCGACGTCCGGCATGTCCGGGTAGTAGATGTACTTCGCGAAGGTCTTCTCGTTGACCTTCGCGGGGTCGAGCTTCCCGGCCGCCACGTCCTGCGCGATCCGCTGCGCCGCGTCCGCGATCTCGGCCCGGCCTCCGTAGTTGACGCAGAAGTACAGCGTCATCCGGTCGTTGTCCTTGGTCTGCTCCTGGGCGACCTGGAGCTCCTGGACGACGGACTTCCACAGCTTGGGCATGCGGCCCACCCAGCGGATGCGGATGCCCAGCTCGTCCATCTCGTCGCGGCGGCGGCGGATGACGTCCCGGTTGAAGTTCATGAGGAACTTCACCTCTTCCGGGGACCGCTTCCAGTTCTCGGTGGAGAAGGCGTACAGCGAGAGGTTCTTGACGCCCATCTCGATGCAGCCCTTGAGGACGTCCATGACGACGCCCTCGCCGACCTTGTGGCCCTCGGTACGCGGCAGCCCCCGCTCCTTGGCCCAGCGGCCGTTGCCGTCCATCACCACGGCGACGTGCTGGGGCACCAGTTCACCGGGGATCTTCGGGGGCACGGCACCGGAGGGGTGCGGCTCGGGGGTCTTGTACTCGTGCCGGTTCCGTCCACCGAGGATTCCGCGTACTGCCATGAGCTTCTCTGTCTCCCTGTGTCACTTCTCTACGTACCGCAGCGAACGCAGCCCGCGCTCCAGATGCCAGTGCAGATACGCGGACACCAGTCCGCTCCCCTCCCTGACATGACGCGCCTCGCACGCGTCCGCCGTCGCCCAGTCGCCGGTGAGCAGCGCGCTCAGCAGGGTGACGGCCTCCGCCGAGGGTACGACGCTGCCGGGCACCCGGCAGTCGCCGCATATGACGCCGCCCGCCGCGACGGAGAAGAACCGGTTGGGGCCGGGCATGCCGCACCGGGCGCAGTCCTCGAAGCTCGGGGCGTAGCCGTTGACGGCGAGGGAGCGCAGCAGGAAGGCGTCGAGGACGAGGTGCGGGGCGTGCTCGCCGCGCGCCAGGGTGCGCAGCCCGCCCACCAGCAGGAGGTACTGCTGGACCGCGGGCTCGCCCTCGTGGTCGGTGAAGCGCTCGGCGGTCTCCAGCATCGCGGTGCCGGCGGTGTAGCGGGCGTAGTCGGTGACGATGCCGCCGCCGTACGGGGCGATCGTCTCGCTCTGGGTGCAGAGCGGTAGTCCGCGTCCGACCAGCTCGCTGCCCCGGGCGAAGAACTGCACGTCGACGTGGGAGAACGGCTCCAGCCGGGCCCCGAACTTCGATTTGGTGCGCCGCACCCCGCGGGCGACGGCACGCACCCGGCCGTGGCCGCGGGTGAGGATCGTGATGATCCGGTCGGCCTCGCCCAGCTTCTGCGTGCGGAGCACCACACCGTCGTCCCGGAACAAGCTCATGGCTCCATTGTCCGGTACGCGGCGGCCCCGGCGGGGCCGCCCCCGCGACCCGGTCCGTTCAGTCCCGTTCCGCCGCGCCGCCCGCCGGGACGACCAGGCCCGATTCATAGGCGGCGATCACCAGCTGGGCCCGGTCGCGGGCGCCGAGTCTGCCCATGATCCGGCTGACATGGGTCTTGGCGGTGAGCGGGCTGAGGCCGAGGGTCTCGGCGATCTCCGTGTTGTTCAGCCCGCGCGCGACGAGGGCGAGGACCTGGCGTTCCCGGTGGGAAAGGTTCCCCGGGCCGCCGGGCGGGGTGCGGTCCGGGGGCCGCGGGGCGCTGAGCACGCGGGCGATCAGCCGGGCGGTGGGGCCGGGCGAGAGCAGCGAATCGCCGGCCGCCACCGTGCGGATCGCCGCCAGCAGGTCGGCGGGCCGGGTGTCCTTGACCAGAAAGCCCGAGGCCCCGGCGCGCAGGGCGTCGAGGATGTGGTCGTCGGTGTCGTACGTGGTGAGGACGAGGACCTTCACCCCGGCCAGGTCCTCGTCGGCGGCGATCCGGCGGGTGGCCTCGATGCCGTCGAGTTCGGGCATCCGGATGTCCATCACGACGAGGTCCGCGCGGGCCGAGCGGGCGAGCGCGACGGCTTCGAGACCGTTGGCGGCCTCACCGACCACCTCCATCTCCGGATCGGAGCCGACGAGCATCGCGAAGGCGGCCCGCACGAGGGTCTGGTCGTCGGCGAGCAGGACGCGGATCATGGGCGTTCTCCGGGGCGGCGTCGAGGATCGGGGGCGCGGGGGCGGCTTCAGGAGTCAGGGGTGCGGGGGCCGCGTGTACGGGGGCGGGGCGCGGGGCGTCCGTCGCGGGCACGGGGTCGGGGCGCGGGTCCGGGGGTCCGGCCCCCGGGGAGAGCAGTGCCGCGACCTCGAAGCCGCCGGCGGGGCGCGGTCCCGCCCTCAGGGTGCCGCCCGTGCTGCGGGCCCGCTCCCGCATCCCGGCGATGCCGAACCCGGACCGGGTGCCGTCGTCCACCGGGCCGGTGCCGTCGTCGGTGACCGTGACCCGCAGTCCGGCCGGGCCCGCCGGCTCGACGGCGACGGTGACGCGGACGCCGGGGCCCGCGTGGCGTACGGCGTTGGTCAGGGACTCCTGCACGATCCGGTAGGCGGCGGCCTCGGTCACCGGGGCGAGGCGGCCGTCGGGGACGCGGACCTCCAGTCCGACGCGGGCCCCGGCGGTCTCCGCCGCCCGGACGAGCCCCGGCAGGGCCGCCAGGTCCGGCAGCGGCCCCTGCGCGGACCCGTCGTCGCGGCCGGTGTCGCGCAGCACCTGGAGGGTGGTGCGCAGTTCCGCCCTGGCCTCCCGGCAGGTCTCCGCGATGTCGTCCAGGGCGGAGGCGATGGCCGTACGGTCCAGGCGCCCGGGGTCCACGGTCAGGATGTGCGAGGCCACCGAGGTCTGCACGCCGATGAGCGTGATGCTGTGGGCGAGCAGGTCGTGCAGGTCCCGGGCGATGCGCAGCCGCTCCTCGGCGACCCGGCGGCGGGCCTCCTCCTCCCGGGTCCGCTCGGCCCGTTCGGCGCGCTCGACCATGGAGGCGACGTACCGGCGGTAGAAGCGGACGTCGACCCCGAAGAACAGGATGGCGACGATCCAGCCGGAGATCCGCAGGAGTTCGAGGCCCCGGTGGGCGTCGATGCCGAGGACCACCGTCACCATCACGGAGGTGACGCCGATGCCGACGAGCAGGGTGCGCAGCGGCCGGCCGGTGACGGCGACCGTGTAGAGCATGATCCAGGTCTGCGGGATCGGGGCCGAGTGGACGTAGTCCAGTCCGTGGTAGAGCGCCAGCAGCGGGGTCATCGCGAGCAGGGCGAGGACGGGGCCCCGGCGCCGCAGGGCCAGCGGGACGGCGGTGGCGAGCAGCAGGCACCAGCCGAGCGCGTCGGGGCGGTCGGCCGAGCCCAGGGCGAGGGCGGCGGAGAGCGCGCCGGCGCCCACCGCGAGGAGGGCGTCGGTGCGCGTCCGGTGCGGCGCGCGCATCGGGTCGCGGTTGATGACGGCCATGACGCGTTCGCGACGGCCGGTGGGAGCGGGCACGGGGCCATCCTCCGCTACGGGGCGCGGCACCGTCAGGGGGCCCCGACGAGCTCGGGTTGGCGCGCGGCCGGGGCGTCCGGGGTGCGGGCGAGCGCGCCGGGCCACCAGATCCGGCGTCCGAGGGCCACGCTCGCGGCGGTGACCAGATGGGTGCGGACGAGGAAGGTGTCGAGCAGGACGCCGACGGCGATGACGAAGCCCAGTTCGACCAGGCCGGTCATCGGCATGTTCGTCAGGACGGCGAAGGTGGCGGCGAGCACGAGCCCGGCCGAGGCGATGACCCCTCCGGTGGCGCGCAGTCCGGTGAGCGCCGCCTCGGTGGGTCCGGCGCCCGCCCTGGCCTCCTCGCGGACCCGGTGCATCAGGAAGATGCCGTAGTCGACGCCGAGGGCGACGAGGAAGACGAAGGAGAGCAGCGGCAGCCCGGGGTCGGTGCCCTTGAGTCCGAGGAGCGGTTCGAAGAGGAGGCCGCCGATGCCGAGGGAGGCGCCCCAGACCGCGACGACGGCCGCGACGAGCAGCACCGGGGCGACGAGCCCGCGCAGCAGGACGACGAGGATCACGAGCACCGAGAGCAGGACGAGCGGGACGACGCTCCGCAGATCGCGGGAGCTGGCCGCGTCCAGGTCCATCTGCTGGGCGCCCGGCCCGCCGACGTGGCTGCCGTCGAGGGTGTCGCGCAGGGCGCGGACGGTGTTCCGCTCCCCCGCCGACTCGGGCGCGGCCGTGGCGACGACGGAGAGTTCGGTCCAGCCGCCGCCGCTGCGGCCGCGTGCGGCGGAGGCGACGCCCTCGGTCGTACGGGCGCGGGCCAGGGCGTCGTCGGCCCGGCCGGTGGGGGTCATCACGGTGATCGGCTGGGTGGAGCGGCCCGGGAAGGCGTCGGCGAGCGTGGTCATGGCGGTGACGGAGTCCGGTGCGCGGGTGAAGGAGTCCTCCTGCTTGAGGTCGCCGGGCAGCGCGAACGCCCCGAGCGACAGCGCGCCCAGCAGCACCCCGCCGGTGACGAGGACGGCGACGGGCCGGCGTCCGGCCGATCCGCCCATGGCGGCGAACACCGAACGGCGCCGGCGCGGTTCGGCCCCGTGGGCCGGCACGAGCGGCCAGAAGACCCGGCGGCCCAGCAGCACCAGGACGGCCGGGAGCAGCGTCAGCATCGCCAGGAGCGCGCAGAGCACGCCGACGGCGGCGAGGGGTCCCATGCCCCGGCTGCTGTTGAGATCGGCGGCCAGCAGGCACAGGAGGCCCGCGGCGACGGTGGCGGAGGAGGCGACGACGGCGGGGCCGCAGCCGCGCAGGGCGGCCGCCATGGCCGCGCGGGGGCTGCGCAGGCGGGTCAGCTCCTCGCGGTAGCGGGAGACGAGCAGCAGGGCGTAGTCGGTGCCGGCGCCGAAGACCAGGATGGTCATGACGGCGGAGCTCTGGCCGGTGACGGTGGTGTCGAGGCCGCGGTTGAGGCCGTAGACGACGGCCATGGACAGGGCGTCGGCGACTCCGGCGACGACGAGCGGGACCAGCCACAGCAGCGGGCTGCGGTAGATGAGGATCAGCAGGAGGGCGACGACGGCGACGGTCGTGTAGAGGACCGGGCCGCCGACCGAGCCGTATACCTTCTGGGCGTCGGCGGTCAGCGCTCCGACCCCGCCGACCTCGGCCTCCAGCCCGTCTCCGGCGCGCACGGTCTCGCGCACCGCGTCGACGAACGCCGTGCGGGCCTCGTCGTCCTGGCCGGGCGCGGTCGTGGAGACCGGGTACATCAGCGTCGTGCCGTCCTTCGACGGGACGCCGCGCGGCGGGGCGGTGAGCGGGTGGTTCCGGGCCACCTCGTCGCTCTGCCGGGCCGCGAGGGCCCGGTCGGCGGCGGTCAGCCCGCCGTCGCGGTGGTAGACGAGCACGAGGTCGGTGGACTCGCCGCCGGGCAGCGTCTCCTGGATCCGGGCCACCTGGGTGGAGTCGGCGCCGGCCGGGAGGTAGTCGACGGCGCGGTTGACCTGGACGTCGCCGAGCCGGCCGGCGAGCGGTCCGGCGACGGCGAGCACGGCGGCCCAGAGTCCGACGATCGCCCAGGGCAGCCACCGCCACCGGTTCCGCGTCCGTGTCCGCTCGCGGCCGTCCTGTTCTGCGCGCCTCATGGGAGCCCCCCTTCCGTACGGGTGTCCGGTCGTGTCCAGACTCCCGCCGGGGCAGGGGCGGTTCATCGCGCGGAGGGCCGAGTTCGCGGCTACCGCGGTGGTGGGTGCGGCGGGCCCGTTACTCCCCGGGGAGTAACGGGCGGTGCTCAGGAGGGGGTACGCGCGGCGGCGGCGAGCAGCCGGGCGGTGTCCGCGCCGCACAGCCGCAGCGCGCCGCCGACGGTGCTCAGCACCTCGCGTTCGGCCGGGCTGTAGGGGCCGTCGGCGAGGGCGATCCGGGCACCCTGGAGCAGAATCGATTCACGGCCCGCGGGGGCCAGGTGCGGGGCCAACGGCTCCAGCGCCTCGTGGAGTTCGATGGCCAGCGCGGCACCGCACGCCTCGGCGGCGGGGCCGGTGGCGGAGCCCTGGCCGATGTCGGCGGAGAGGACCTCGACGACGGTGGCGAGCTGCTCCTCGGTGCAGTCGTCGAAGCCCGCGCCGCGCACGGTCTCGACGGCGGCCTCCAGGACCGTGCGGGAGGTGGAGCCGCCGGCCGCGAGGACGCCGAGGGTGACCGTGTGGACGGCGTCCCTGAGCATCGCGGAGAACCGGGTGGTGGTGGGGTGGTCGAGCGTCTCGGTGTCGAAGTGGCCGTGGCAGGCGGCGCATGCGACGACCGGGCCGGTCTCGCCGCGGCGCAGCAGCGGCAGTCCGAGGACGGTGAGGCGCCGACGCCCGGTCAGACGGCGGTAGTTGCGGTCGCCGCCGCAGCCGGGGCAGAAGAACTCGCCGTCGCCGACGGTGTCCCAGTGCGTGCGGACGCCGCAGATGCGCAGCTTCTTGGCGCGTTGTCCCAGGGCTGACCGCACGTCGCACACCTCCGTCACTCCCCCGCGGGCCGCTCGGGCACGGGAGGCACCCCTCGGCATCGTTGCCGTGTGAACGTGATGTTAACCACATCGCCCTGGCGGCGTCAGCACCTCGCCCGTCACAACCGTCCGGAGATGGCCGAACCCCGCCCTCCCGGGAGCGGGTGGGCGGGGTTCACGAACCGTACGGGGCGGGCCCTTTCGGGCACCGCGCGGTTCAGCGGGAGGCGCGGTTGACGGCGGAGACGACCGCCTTCAGGGAGGCGCGCGTGGTGTTGGCGTCGATGCCGATGCCCCACAGGACCTTGCCGTCGATGACGCACTCGATGTAGGAGGCGGCGACGGCGCTCGCGCCCTCGCTCATGGTGTGCTCGGTGTAGTCCAGCAGCCGGGCGTCGATGCCGATGGCCTGCAGCGCTTCGAAGAACGCGGAGATCGGGCCGTTGCCGGTGCCGGTCAGCACGGTGTCCACGCCGTCCACGGTCGCCTCGACGGTGATCGTGTCCCGGCCGTCGGAGCCGGTCGTGCTCTGGCCGGAGCGGATCTGTACGCGGCCCCACCGGGCCCCGGGGTTCTCGGGGTTGGGCAGGTACTCGTCCTGGAACACGCTCCAGATCTGCGCCGGCGTGACCTCGCCGCCCTCGGCGTCGGTCTTGGCCTGAATGATCCGGGAGAACTCGATCTGCATCCGGCGGGGCAGGTCCAGCTTGTGGTCGTTCTTCAGGACGTAGGCGATTCCGCCCTTGCCGGACTGCGAGTTGACCCGGATGACGGCCTCGTACGAGCGGCCGACGTCCTTCGGGTCGATCGGCAGGTACGGCACGGCCCACTCGATGTCGTCGACGGTCTTGCCCCGGGCGGCCGCGTCGGCCTCCATGGCGTCGAAGCCCTTCTTGATGGCGTCCTGGTGGGAGCCGGAGAAGGCGGTGTAGACCAGGTCGCCCGCGTAGGGGTGGCGCGGGTGGACCTCCATCTGGTTGCAGTACTCGCTGGTGCGGCGGATCTCGTCGATCTGCGAGAAGTCGATCTGCGGGTCGACGCCCTGGGAGAAGAGGTTCATGCCCAGCGTGACCAGGTCGACGTTGCCGGTGCGCTCGCCCTGGCCGAACAGGCAGCCCTCGACGCGGTCCGCCCCGGCCATCAGGGCCAGTTCGGCGGCGGCGACGGCGGTGCCCCGGTCGTTGTGCGGGTGGACGGACAGGCAGACGTACTCGCGGCGCGTCAGGTGGCGCGACATCCACTCGAAGCGGTCGGCGTGCGTGGACGGCGTGGAACGCTCCACGGTGGCGGGCAGGTTCAGGATGATCTCGCGGCCCTCCTCGGGCTGCCAGACGTCGCAGACCGCCTCGCAGACCTCCAGGGCGAAGTCCAGCTCGGTGTCGGTGAAGATCTCGGGGCTGTACTGGTAGCCGAAGATCGTCTCCTCGCCCAGGATCTTCTCGGCGTACTCCATGACCAGCCGGGTGCCGTCCACGGCGATCTGCTTGACCTCCTCCTTGGAGCCGCGGAAGACCACGCGGCGGAAGGTGGGGGCGGTCGCGTTGTACAGGTGGACGGTGGCGCGGTGGGCGCCGCGCAGCGATTCGACGGTGCGCTCGATCAGTTCCTCGCGGGCCTGCGTCAGGACGGAGATCGTCACGTCCTCGGGGATCGCGCCCTCTTCGATGATGGAGCGGACGAAGGCGAAGTCGGTCTCGCCGGAGGACGGGAAGCCGACCTCGATCTCCTTGTAGCCCATGCGCACCAGCAGGTCGAACATCTCGCGCTTGCGGGCCGGCGACATCGGGTCGATCAGGGCCTGGTTGCCGTCGCGCAGGTCGGTGGAGAGCCAGCGGGGGGCCTTGGTGATCCGCTTCTCGGGCCAGGTGCGGTCCGGGATGTCGACGGCCTCGTAGCGCCCGTACTTGTGGACCGGCATCCCGGACGGCTTCTGGAGTCCCGTGGCGTTGGTGATCGGCGTGGGGCGGCCGACGGCGCCGGAGGCGGGGGTCTGCGCGGGATTCACTGCGGTCATGGCGGGGGCTCCTCGGGGTCCTTCAAGGGGACGGCCGACTGTGCTGCTGCAGCACCAGACTCCGCGGGGAGGGGGTCGGCCTACGACTACAGGCCCTCGCCGCGGCAGCTAAGAAGAAGCAGCCCGAAACGCATGATGCGTCGAGCGTAGCGGAGAGGCGCCCGGGACGTCGGTGCCGTATCAGTATGCGGGACAGGGGCCCGGTAACGGGTGAACCGTGAGGGATCACTCTATTTCGTCAATCACGGTCGCAACCGGTGACAGTGCGAACACGGACTGCCACAGTCGTTGTATGCAGCCTCGAACCCACGGGTCCCACCCCGTCTTCTGCACCATCGTGCCGCCCCACGTCCTCGACAAGCTGTCCCAGGCCGACGATCCCGTCCTGGCCGAGCCCGCCCGCCGTACCCTGGAGGCCGACGCCGCCCGGCGCACCCGCCGCCAGGTGACCACCGTCGTCCGCACCTCCGTCGCCCCCGTCCCGGCCGACGGCGACCGCTCCGGCACCCCCGACCGCACGATCTACGACTGCCGCCACGGCACCGACCTGCCCGGCAGGAAGGTCCGCGCCGAGGGCCAGGAGCCGACCTCCGACGCCAGCGTCAACCGCGCGTACGCGGGCCTGGGCGCCACCTTCGACCTGCTGCTCAGCGCCTACGGCCGCCGCTCGATCGACGGCAACGGCCTGCCGCTGATCGGCTCCGTCCACTACGACGAGAAGTACAACAACGCCTTCTTCGACGGCGAGCAGATGGTCTTCGGCGACGGGGACGGGGAGGTCTTCCTGGACTTCACCGTCGCCATCGACGTCATCGCCCACGAACTGGCCCACGGACTCACCCAGTACACGGCGAACCTGAACTACTACGGACAGTCCGGGGCGCTCAACGAGTCCGTCTCGGACGTCTTCGGCTCCCTGGTCAAGCAGCACTCCCTGGGCCAGACCGCCGCCCAGGCCGACTGGCTGATCGGCGCCGGCCTGCTGGCCCCCCGGGTCCAGGGCGTGGCGCTGCGCTCGATGAAGGCGCCCGGCACGGCGTACGACGACGACGTCCTCGGCAAGGACCCGCAGCCGGCGTCCATGGACGACTACATCCACACGGGCGACGACAACGGCGGGGTGCACCTCAACTCCGGCATCCCGAACCGCGCCTTCTACCTGCTGGCGACCGCGCTCGGCGGCAGTTCCTGGGAGCGGGCGGGCCAGCTCTGGTTCGATGTGCTCACGGGTGGTGAACTGGCGGTGGACGCGGACTTCGCGTCCTTCGCCCGGCTGACCGTGGCGGCGGCCCGCAGCCGCTTCGGCGAGGGCGACGAGGTGGAAGCGGTCCTCAAGGCCTGGTCCGAGGTCGGCGTACCGACCCGGTAGCACGGCCGGGCCGTCGTCGAGGAGGACACGCATGCGGATCAGGGTCAGCAGGACCGGCGGTTTCGCCGGGATCGCGCGGGAGCGCGAGATCGACACTGCGGGGCGGCCCGATGCCGCCGCCTGGGAGTCCCTGGCCGGGGCGGCCGTCGACGGCTGCCCGGACACCCCGCCCCGGGGCGTCCCGGACGGTTTCCACTACCGGATCACGGTCGACGGCCGGACGGTGCACTGCGCCGACCCGAAGTTGACCGACGCCCAGCGCACGCTGGTCTCACGCGTCCTGAAGGAGGGCGCGTGAGACCGGCGCGGCGGGGTCAGAAGCCGAGCTTGCGCAACTGCTTGGGGTCGCGCTGCCAGTCCTTGGCGACCTTGACGTGCAGGTCGAGGTAGACGGGCGTGCCGAGCAGCGCCTCGATGTGCTTGCGGGACTTGGTGCCGACATCCTTCAGCCGCTTGCCCTTCGGGCCGATGATGATGCCCTTCTGGCTGGGCCGCTCGATGTAGACGTTGGCGTGGATGTCGAGCAGCGGCTTGTCCGCCGGGCGGTCCTCGCGCGGCAGCATCTCCTCGACGACGACCGCGATCGAGTGCGGCAGCTCGTCGCGTACGCCTTCGAGCGCGGCCTCGCGGATCAGCTCGGCGACCATGACCATCTCGGGCTCGTCGGTGAGGTCGCCCTCCGGGTAGAGCGGCGGGCTCTCCGGGAGCAGCGGGACGATCAGATCGGCCAGCAGCCCGACCTGGCTGTCCTTGACGGCCGAGACCGGGATGATCTCCGCCCACTCGAAGCCCAGCTCCTCGCCGAGGCGGGAGACGGCGAGCAGCTGTTCGGCGAGCTGCTTGGAGTCGACCAGGTCCGTCTTGGTGATGATCGCGATCTTGGGCGTCTTCCTGATGCCCGCCAGTTCCTTGACGATGTACTTGTCGCCGGGGCCGAGCTTCTGGTCGGCGGGCAGGCAGAAGCCGATGACGTCGACCTCGGCCCAGGTGGTGCGCACGACGTCGTTGAGCCGCTCGCCCAGCAGGGTGCGCGGCTTGTGCAGGCCGGGGGTGTCGACCAGGATCAGCTGCGCGTCCGGCCGGTGGACGATGCCGCGCACGGTGTGGCGGGTCGTCTGGGGCCGGTTGGACGTGATGGCCACCTTCTGGCCGACCAGAGCGTTCGTCAGGGTGGACTTGCCCGCGTTGGGACGCCCCACGAAGCAGGCGAATCCGGCCCGGTGGGGGGCGGTGGTACCGGCCGGCCGGGCAGCGGGTTCAGGGTTAGGTCGAGCGCTCATGGCGCCCATTGTCCCCGATCCCGGTGGCCGCGGGGCACCACGGCGCCCCCGCGGCCACCGGCCGCCCCGCTCAGTCCGCCGTCCGGGCCGCGCCGCGGCGCCCCCGGCGGGCCCTGATCCACAGCGCGGCGCCGCCGCCCAGCACGACGAGCAGCACCCCGGCGACCAGCCAGGGCAGCGCGAAGTAGGACACGGCCGCGGACTCGCGGGTGCCGCGGGCGCTGGCGGTCAGCCTGATCTCGCCCCACTCCAGCTGCGGCGCGCCCGCCCACTCCTCGGTGAGCCGGACCTCCTGGCGCGGCAGCAGTTCGGAGGGGATCCGGGAGAGGTCGCGGGCGAGCAGCTTCCGCCCGAACAGCCCTTCCGCCCGGAGGGCGACCTTGGGGCTGAGGGTGACGTTGCCCCGGTTGCGGAGGGTGTACGAGATGACGGCGCGGGAGGGGCCCGTGCCCGGGACGAGCGGCCGGCTGTGCTCGACCTTCACGTCCTCGACGGAGAGCGCGGGCAGGGTGGGGCCGTTGACCCGCAGATAGATCCGGGCGCCGACCGCCTTGCGGATGCCGACGGCGACGGCGCCCTCGTCGGCGGGGTCGATGCGTTCGTCCAGGGCGACGACGGCTCCGGGGTGGTCGCCCGGCTCGGCGTCCTCGGGCACCCGGATGGTGACGGGCACGGTGACCGAGCCGTGCGGTTTCACGGTGACCCGGTCGCGGGCGGCCCTGGCCCAGGCGCCGACGGAGCGCTGCTTCTCGTTCCGGGCCCGGACGGCGAAGCCGCCGTCGCGCGCGGTGTTGTACGCGTCGGCCGCGTACAGCCGGAAGGTCATCGCCGTACCGGTCTTGTTGGTGACGGTGACCTTGTCGGTGAGGGTGGCGCCGGGGTCGGCCGAGAGATAGAAGTACGGCCGCCCGCTGGTGTCGGCGGTGGCCGGGAAGACGGAGAAGCTGCCGTTGTCGGCGGCGCCGGCCGGAGGCGCCCCGAACAGGAGGAGAACCCCGGCCAGCAGGAGGGCCGGGGCGCGTCGGAACGACGGGGTGAGGACGGGTGTGGACATGGTGCGGGCTCCCAGGGCACGCGCTCGGGCGGGGTGGGCCGGCCGGGTGCGCGGCCGGCCCACCGGTCGATCAGGTGCGGCTCACGTCAGGGTGAGCGTGAGCACTCCGGAGTACGCGCCCGGAGCGGTGAACGCCGGTACGTCGAGCGTGAGCCCGGCGTCGACGACGAACTCGCCGCCGGTGAAGGCGCCGTCGGGCGTGGAGGCCAGGGTGGCCCCGGCGCTGCCGACGCTGCCCTCGGATCCGGCCGCGCAGGTGCTCGGGCTGCCGGACGTGGTGGCGCAGACCGGCCTCCAGCCGAGCGCGGAGGCGCCGATGACGGCCCCGCCCGGTCCGGTGAAGTCGGTGACCTTGCCGGTCAGGGACCAGCCGGCGGGGCCGCCGCGGAAGTCCTTGACCGTCACCGTGTTCAGGGCGCCGCGGGAGGCGCCGCCCTGCCCGAAGTCGACCGCCGAGAGGGCGACGGCGTCCCCGGCCTGGCTCATGGAGAGGGTGCCCGCGCGCACCGAGGAGGTGAGCCGCTGGCTGTTGTCCGGGATCTCCCCGCCTCCGGTGAGGGTGTACGCCTGAGGGCCCGCACCCTTGGCCGGGTCCCAGCTCGCGCCCTCGAAGGCGACGATGCCGACGGTGGCCGGATCGCTGATCGCGGGCCGGAAGGTGAAGGTGCCGTCGTCGGCCGCCTCGGCGGTGATCCGGTCCGCGGTCGGGCCGGAGCCGTTCCAGCCGGCCACGGTGACGGCGGCGCTCGGGGTGAACTCCGCGCCGGTGACGGTCACCCGGTCACCGGGCTTCCCGGAGGCCGCGCCGAGGGAGATCGTCCGCTTGTTGACCTCCCCGCCGCCGTCCTGGGTGGCGATGATCCGCTGGGAGACCGGGGCGGGCGGATCGGTGACGGTGCAGGGGGTGTCCAGCTCCATGATGTAGCTGGTGTGGATGGTGTAGTCGCCGGGCGAGAGGGTGATCTCGCCGGGCGCGGTGACCGTGAAAGTGCCGGTCATGGAGAACGACGGGAAGGCGCCCTTGGGGGGCACCGGGTCGTTCTTCTTCGGGCCCGCCACGGTGACGGAGCCGCTCTGCGCGCCGCCCAGGGTGACCGCGCCGGTGGGCGTCATGATGTCGGCGGGCAGCGCCAGTTCGACCGGGTTGCTCGCCGCCGCCGTGACGACGGTGTAGGTCACCGTGACGGTCTCGCCGACCTTCGGGGCGGCGTTGTCGACGGTGATCTCGGCGGAGGTCGTTCCGTCGATCGGCGGGATGCCGGCGATCGCGGGCGGGATGCAGTGGGTCGGGAAGTCCACCGCGACCGACGCGGTCGCCGCCGCCTGCGCGGGCCCGGCGAGCAGCCCTCCCCCGGTGACGACGAGTGCGCCGACGCCCAGGGCGGCGGCCCAGCGGCGCCCGCGCTCCGGACGGCGGAAGGATCTTCGGCTCGCTGATCTTCGGATGGCTGAACGCATAGGCCCCCTCCTGCGGGATCCGGCGCGGCGGCTCGTCCGCTCCGGCAGGGGGCCATTGATGACTCCGGCCGAAAAGAAGTCAATGGAAGCGAAACGCGTCGACTGATGGGCCATCAGACGCTGTCAAGATCACCGCGCGCCCGGGGCCGCGCACGGCCGCCGCGGGAAGGGGCGGCCGTGGCGGAGGGGCGGTCCGGAAGGGGGTGTCAGCCCGCCCGGACGACGAGCCGCACCGCGCCGTCGGGCCCCGCGAGGAACACCGGCGTGTCCGCCCCGCCCAGATCCCGCACCGCGGCCCGGTCCTCCTCCGAGGGGGCCTCCGCGCCGGAGACCACCGCGGCCGCCTCCAGCGACGTGGCCCCGCTGGCCACGGCCATCGCGACGGCGGTCCGCAGCGCGCTGAGCCTCAGCGACTCCAGCTCCACGGTGCCCGCCACATACGTACGTCCGGTCTCGTCGCGCACGGCCGCGCCCTCCGGCACACCGTTGCGGGCGCGGGCGCTGCGCGCCAGCGTGACGATCTTGCGGTCCTCGGCGCCGAGGTCGGTGCTCTCAGTCATGTGCCGAGCATACGAAGCGCGGCACCGGGCACGTCACGCGGGCGGGCGGCGTTCACGCGCCGACCTGCCGCAGCGCGCCGCGCCGGCCCTCCGCCGAGGCCAGCCACCGCAGCTTCTCCTCCGTGCCGGTGTCCGGCCACGGGTGGTGCAGGACGACCGCCAGGTCCGGGCGGGCCGGGATGCGCAGCTGGGTGACCTCCAAGGCCAGCCTGCCGACCACCGGATGGGCCAGCTCCTTGCGCATCTGCCCGCCCGGCGCGATGTCCCGCCGCTCCCACAGCTCGGCGAACTCCGGGCTGCGCCCCTTCGCCTCGTCCACGATCGCGCGGAACCCCTCGTCGTCGGGGCACTCCGAGCACGCCGCCCGGAACTGGGCGACGACCCGGGCGGCGATCTCCTCCCAGCCCGGGTACCGGATCCGGTGGACCGGATCGGTGAAGAAGGAGATGACGCAGTTCTGCCGCCGGTCGGGCTCCATGCCCATGACGGCCGTCGACGCCTCGTTGCAGAGGACGACGTTCCAGTACGCGTCCATGATGTGCGCCGGGTACGGCATCCAGCCGTCGAGCAGCCGCCGCAGTCCGTCGCACATGTCCGCGTGGGCCGGATCGACCTCCGGGGCGGGCGGGTTGAGCCCCGCCAGTACGTAGAGGTGGCGCCGTTCGGCGCCGCTGAGCCGCAGGACCCGGGCCACCGAGTCCAGCACCTGGGGCGAGACGGTGATGTCCCTGCCCTGCTCCAGCCACTGGTACCAGGAAACGCCCACGCCCGCGAGGACGGCGACCTCCTCGCGGCGCAGCCCCGGGGTGCGGCGGCGGGCCCCGCCGTCGGGCAGACCGGCCTCACCGGGGCTCACCCTGGCCCGTCTGCTCATCAGGAACGCGCGCAGCTCCGCCAGCCGGTGCGCCTTTCCGGCGTCCACCCCGCCCCCCACCGGTGTGCCCACGCCACTCCCCCTGGTGTCCGTGTCCGCGCCCTTCCTGGTGGTGCGGCCAACAGGATAAGTTCCCGCTCCCCACCGATATTCCGTGCGCCGCAGGCTCCTTCCATGGCAATCGACTCCTCCGCCCCGGCCTCCCCCACGGCCCCCGTCCCCGCACCACCCGCCCCGGCACGGCTCTCCGGCCGGGCCCGGCTGGTCCTTCTCGTCCTGTGCGCAGCCCAGTTCATGGTGTCGCTCGACTTCTCCGTGCTGAACGTGGCGCTGCCCGTGCTCGGCGACGACCTCGGTCTGAGCCGGTCGGGCCTCCAGTGGGCGATCACCGCGTTCGCGCTGCCGTCCGGCGGCTTCCTGCTCCTGTTCGGCCGGATCGCCGATCTCTACGGCCGCCGCCGGCTGTTCCTCACCGGGCTCGCCGTGTTCGGCGCGGCGTCGCTGCTGGCCACGCTCGCCTGGAACCCGGCCGCGTTCCTGGCCGGACGGGCCTTCCAGGGCCTGGGCGCCGCGGCGATCGTGCCGACCGGGATGTCCCTGCTCACCACCACGTTCCCGGAGGGGCCGCAGCGCGACCGGGCCCTGGGCATCAGCGGCACCCTGCTCTCCCTCGGCTTCACCGTCGGCATGGTCGCCGGGGGCACGCTGACCGACACCCTCGGCTGGCGCTCCACGATGGGGCTGCTGACCGTGGCCGCCGCGGCCGTCCTCGTGGCGGCGCCGGGGCTGCTGCCCGAATCCCGTACGCCCGACCGGCCCCGGCTGGACGTTCCGGGGGCAGTGACCGTCACCGGGGGCCTGTTGGCCGTGATCTACGCCCTGTCCACGGCGGCCGAGCACGGCTTCGGGCGGACGGACGTGCGGGCCGCCCTGGCCGCGGGCGTGGCGCTGCTCGTCGCGTTCGCCGTGGTCGAGTCGCGGGCCGCCGCCCCGCTGGTCTCGCTGCCGATGCTCCGCCGGCGCACGGTGGCGTTCGGCAATCTGGGCGGTCTGCTCACCTTCTCGACGATGAGCACGATCATCTTCGTCCTGACCCTGTATCTGCAGGAGGTCCTGGGCCTGTCGGCCTTCGGGACCGGGCTGGTCTTCGGGGCGCAGGGGCTCGCCTCGGTGGTGGCCGGGATGTACGCCCCGAAGGTCATCGGCCGGGTCGGGGCCCGGCGCACGCTGTCCCTCTCCCTGCTCGGCCAGGGCCTGTTCATCGCGGCCCTGCTGACCATCGGTACGGACGCGGGCGTCTGGCAGGCCACCGTCGCGGTCTCGCTGGCCAGCATGTTCCATCTGGGCGCGATCATCGCGTACGGCCTGACCGTCACCTCGGGGGTGCCGGACGCGGAACAGGGCCTGGCGACCGGGCTGGTCACCACGACGCAGCAGGTCGGGATCACGATCGGCATTCCGCTGCTCGGCGTGGTGGCGACGGCGCACGACTCCCTGTTCGACGGCGTGCGGACCGTGATCGTGGTGGCCGCCGCGCTGCTGGTCCTCGCGGCGGGCGTGGTCGCGGCGGGTCTCCGCCGGCCGTGAGCCCCAGTCGTTCGGGGCCGGGGAGGCGGCCGTACGGAGGCCGGGGCGGCCGGAGTACGGGCCGGGACCGGGTGTCGGCGCGGGCCGTCAGCCGGCCGCTGCGGCCTCCCGCCGCCGCTCCTCGTCGCGCACGCGGTGGTAGGCGGCGGTCAGCTCCGCCAGCACGCCGTCCTCGGGGGCCGGGGCCCCGGACAGATGGGTGGCGCGCAGTTCGGCCATGAAGCGGTCCCACATCGGGGGGCCGCCGGCGGCCAGCAGTTCGGCCCGCACCGTCAGCTCGGCGCTCGTGTCCAGCCAGCGGGCGCCCCAGGCGCCGAGCTGGGCGAGGACCGGGACGAGCTGCACGGCCGCCTCGGTGAGGTGGTAGGCGACCTTCTGGCGGTGGCTCGGATCGTCGTCGCGGGTGAGCAGCCCCGCCTCGACGAGTTTCGCCAGCCGGTTGGCCAGGATGTTGGAGGCGATGCCCTCCATGGAGGCGTTGAGCAGCTCCCGGAAGTGGGTGAGGCCGCCGAACATGATGTCGCGCAGCACGATGAGGCTCCAGCGGTCCCCGAGCAGCTCGACCGTCATGTTGATCGGACAGCCGGACCGGCCCCGCGACACGGGCAGCTTCTCGGCGGGAACTGGTTGCACCATGGGATCAGTCTAGATAGCTTGACAACCGGTTGCAGATCGCAACTGGAAGGGGATCCCATGAAACAGCTGGTCCGCGTCCAGAACTTCGTCCTCTCCCAGGACGGCTTCGGCGCCGGGGAGGGACAGACCCTCGACCGTCCGTTCGGCAACGCCGACCCCGCCGCGCTCATGTCCTGGGCCGGGGCCACCGCCCACTGGCCCAACCGGACCGACCCCGGGGGCAGCCTCGGCCTGGACGACTACTTCACCCGCGACTTCACCAACAACATCGGCGCGGAGATCATGGGCCGCAACAAGTTCGGCCCGGAGCGCGGACCCTGGAAGAACCTCGACTGGGAGGGCTGGTGGGGTGACGAACCGCCCTTCCACACCCCCGTGTTCGTCCTCACCCACCACGAGCGGCCCACCCTCGTCAAGGGCGAGACCACGTTCCACTTCCTCGACGCCTCCCCCCGCGAAGCGCTCGACCGCGCCTTCGAGGCCGCGGACGGCAAGGACGTCCGCATCGGCGGCGGGGTCGCCACCGTCCGGGAGTTCCTGGACGCCGATCTCGTCGACACCCTGCACATCGCCGTCGCACCGGTCGAGATCAAGGCCGGCGAACGGTTCTGGGAGAGCCCCGACGAGCTGACCGACCGCTTCCACCTGGAGCGGGTGGAGAGCCCGAACAGCGGCATCGTGCACCACCTGTTCTGGCGGAAGTGAGCCCCGGGCCGCGCCCTACGCCCGGTCGAGCCGCAGCCGCTCCGCCCGGGGCAGCCCGGCCACCACCAGGTCGTAACTGTCCTCGATCAGCTCGCGCAGCTTCGCGTCCGGCAGACCGGACACCGTGACGGTGTTCCAGTGCCGCTTGTTCATGTGCCACCCCGGCGCCACGGCCTCGTACTCCTCCCGGAGCCGCACCGCCTCGTCGGGGTCGCACTTGAGGTTCACCGTCAGCGGTGTGGCGTCCAGCGCGCTCAGCGCGAACATCTTGCCGAGCACCTTGAAGACCGACGCCTCGGGCCCGAACGGGAACTCCTCCACACTGGCGTTGAACCCCAGGCAGAACGCCCGCAGCTGCTGGGGAGTCACGCGGCCTCCTCCTCGTCCGGAGCCAGCGGCTCCACCAGCACCGTGACGATCTTGTTCCGCCGGCCGGCCGGGGACTCCGCCGTCAGCCGCAGCCGGCGCCCGTCCGGCAGCTCCACCTCGGCACGCGCACCGGCGATCGGCACCCGGCCCAGCGCCTTGGCGAGCAGCCCGCCGACGGTCTCCACGTCCTCGTCGTCGTACTCGTCGAGCCCGAACAGCTCGCCCAGATCACCGATGTCCAGCCGCGCGGTCACCCGGAAGCAGCCGTCGGCCAGCTCCTGGACGGGCGGCAGCTCGCGGTCGTACTCGTCGGTGATCTCCCCGACGATCTCCTCCAGGATGTCCTCGATGGTGACGATGCCGGCCGTGCCGCCGTACTCGTCGATCACCACCGCCACATGGCTGCGCTCCTGCTGCATCTCGCGCAGCAGGTCCCCCGCGTTCTTCGTGTCGGGCACGAACGCGGCCGGGCGCATCGCCGTGGAGACCGGATCGGCCTCGGACTCCCGGTTGATGTGCGTCTTGCGGACCAGGTCCTTCAGATAGACGATCCCGACGATGTCGTCCTCGTTCTCGCCCGTGACCGGGATCCGCGAGAAGCCGGAACGCAGCGCCAGGGTCAGCGCCTGCCGGATCGTCTTGTAGCGCTCGATGCAGACGAGGTCGGTGCGCGGCACCATCACCTCGCGCACGAGCGTGTCGCCCAGCTCGAAGACGGAGTGCACCATGCGGCGCTCCTCGTCCTCGATCAGCGACTCCTGTTCGGCCAGGTCCACCATCGCCCGCAGCTCCGCCTCGCTGGCGAACGGGCCCTTGCGGAAGCCCTTGCCGGGCGTCAGCGCGTTGCCGATGAGGATCAGCAGCTGCGGGACCGGGCCCATCACCCTGGCCAGCGGCAGCAGGACGTACGCCGCCGCCGTGGCCGTGTTCAGCGGGTGCTGGCGGCCGATGGTGCGCGGCGAGACCCCGATGGCCACGTACGAGACGAGGACCATCGCCCCGATGGCGACGGCCAGCGCTTCCCAGGTCTCCGGGAACTCCTTGAGGCAGGCGTAGGTGACCAGCACCCCGGCCGCCATCTCGCAGGCCACCCGGACCAGCAGCGCCACGTTCAGATAGCGCGTCGGATCGGCCGCCACCTGCTCCAGCTTGCCGCTGCCGCGCCGCCCCGAACGGACCGCCTCGGCCGCCCGGAAACTGGACGTACGGGCGATGCCCGCCTCGGCGCAGGCCGCGAGCCAGCCGACGACGAGCAGCAGGACGACCCCGGAGACGAGTGCCGGGCTCACGAGACGGTGGGGGCCGGGGACGGACCGGTCAGTCCGCGCTCACCGCGCCAGCCGTCCACGATGGCCGCCTGGAGACCGAACATCTCGGCCTTCTCGTCCGGCTCCTCGTGGTCGTAGCCGAGCAGATGCAGCACTCCGTGGACCGTGAGCAGCTGCAGCTCCTCGTCCATGGAGTGCCGCGTCTCGGCGTCCTCGCCCTGCTTCCTGGCCACCTCGGGGCAGAGCACGATGTCACCGAGGAGACCCTGCGGGGGCTCCTCGTCGTCCTTGGCCGGCGGACGCAGCTCGTCCATCGGGAAGGACATGACATCCGTCGGGCCCGGCAGGTCCATCCACTGGATGTGGAGCTGCTCCATCGCCTCGCTGTCCACCACGATCACCGACAGCTCGGAGAGCGGGTGGATCCGCATCCTGGCGAGCGCGTAGCGGGCGATGTCGAGGATCGCCTGCTCGTCGACCTCGGTTCCGGACTCGTTGTTGACGTCGATCGACATGGTGCGCTGCTACTGCTTCCCGTTGTGGCGGCCCCGGCCCTTACCGGCCGTGCCGTCCTGCTCGCCCTGGCTGTCGTACTTCTCGTACGCGTCGACGATACGGCCGACGAGCTTGTGCCGGACGACATCCTGGGACGTGAGCCGGGAGAAGTGCACGTCGTCGATCCCCTCCAGGATCGCCTGCACCTCCCGCAGACCGCTCTTCGTGCCGCCCGGCAGGTCGACCTGGGTGATGTCACCCGTGACCACGATCTTCGAGTCGAAGCCGAGCCGGGTCAGGAACATCTTCATCTGCTCGGCGCTGGTGTTCTGCGCCTCGTCGAGAATGATGAAGGCGTCGTTCAGCGTCCGGCCGCGCATGTACGCCAGCGGCGCCACCTCGATCGTGCCCGCGGCCATCAGGCGGGGGATCGAGTCGGGGTCGAGCATGTCGTGCAGGGCGTCGTAGAGGGGGCGCAGGTAGGGGTCGATCTTGTCGAAGAGGGTGCCGGGGAGGAAGCCCAGCCGTTCGCCGGCCTCGACGGCGGGGCGGGTCAGGATGATGCGGCTGACCTGCTTGGACTGGAGGGCCTGGACGGCCTTGGCCATGGCGAGGTAGGTCTTGCCGGTGCCGGCGGGGCCGATGCCGAAGACGATCGTGTGCTTGTCGATCGCGTCGACGTACCGCTTCTGGTTCAGGGTCTTGGGCCTGATGGTGCGGCCGCGGCTGGAGAGGATGTTCTGCGTCAGCACCTCGGCCGGGGTCTCGGTGCCGTCGGCCTGGCCGCTGTCCGAGGCCCTGAGCATCGCGATCGAACGTTCCACGGCGTCCTCCGTCATCGGCTGACCGGTGCGGAGCACCAGCACCATCTCGTCGAACAGGCGCTGGATCAGGGCGATGTCCGCCGGGTCGCCCGTCGCGCTTATCTCGTTGCCCCGGACATGGATGTCGGCCGCCGGGAACGCCGCTTCGATCACGCGCAGCAGCGAGTCGCCCGATCCCAGGAGCATCACCATCGGGTGTGCGGCCGGGACGCTGATGTGGGCACGCGCCTGTCGCTGTGTGGGTGTCTGAGTCATGGGCCGGCCCTCGGGCCTGCGCATACCTCCCGCTCAGGGCTCTCGCTGCTCGAAAACCTCCGGAGTACCAAGCCTACGACTCCCCACCGACAACGCCGAGAGGTTTTCACCGGCGGACATCCGTCGCGGGAGCCCGTCGGTCAGGGGCGGAAGCCGATGGTGGGGACGGCCCGGCGCAGCGGCCAGGGGCGGGCGGCGGCGGGCAGCAGGTCCCGGAGGAAGGCGTAGCGGTGGAGGGCGGCGGGGTCCTGGCCGCTGACGGTGCGGATGCGTTCCCACCAGGCGGCGACCTCCTGCCAGCCGGGGGCGGAGAGCGAGCCGCCGAACTCCTGGACGGAGAGCGCGGCGGTGAGGCCGGCGAAGGCGAGGCGGTCGGCGAGGGGCCAGTTGGCGAGGGTGCCGGTGACGAAGCCGGCGACGAAGACGTCCCCGGCGCCGGTCGGGTCGAGGGCCTCCACGGCGATGGCGGGGACCTCGGCGGCGGTGCCGGTGGAGGCGTCTACGGCGTAGGCGCCCTCGGCGCCGAGGGTGACGACGGCGAGGGGGACGCGTTCGGCCAGGGCGTGGGCGGCGGCGCGGGGGCACGCGGTGCGGGTGTAGCGCATGGCCTCCTCGGCGTTGGGGAGGAATGCCTGGCAGTGCTCCAGATCGGGCAGGGCGTCCAGGTCCCAGCGGCCGGTGTCGTCCCAGCCGACGTCCGCGAAGACGGCGGCGCCCCGGCGGGCCGCGGCGGCGACCCAGGGTTCGGAGCGGCCGGGGACGAGCGAGGCGATGGCGGCGCGGGCGCGGGGCGGGCACTGGGGGAAGGGGGCGGGGGCGGCGCCGGGTTCCGCCGCCGGCGGTGACGGGGGCGGTGCCTCGTGGCCGTGGGAGACCATGGTGCGTTCGCCCTCGTAGGCCATGGAGACGGTCACCGGGGAGTGCCAGCCCCGGACGGTGCGGGACATGGACAGGTCGATGCCCTCGCCCTGTTCGAGGGCGTCCCAGCAGTACTCGCCGTAGTGGTCGTCCCCGAAGGCGGCGGCGAGCGAGGTGCGCAGGCCGAGGCGGGCGAGGGCGGTGGCCATGTTGGCGACGCCGCCGGGGCTGGAGCCCATGCCGCGCGCCCAGGACTCGGTGCCGCGCACGGGGGCGCTGTCCAGGCCGGTGAAGATGATGTCGAGGAAGACCGTGCCGGTGAGGAACACGTCGCACTGCGGGTCCTGCGGTGCGCGCAGTCCGTCCAGCGGGTCGATCCCCGGATTCTCAGCGCTCACCCTGCACTCCCCGGTCGTGGCGGTTCCGGCCAGTGTGCCCGATTCCCGTCCGTGGGTGCGGGGTGCGCGCCGTGCGCGGTGGCGGCTCCGTACACCCAGACCCTGACCTGCATAAACATGCGCCAATACCCGGGCTGGACCATGCCAAACGCATATGTGACTCACATCACAGCATGTCGCCTTTCGGGGAACCGGGGGCACTTGATACAAATTGGCGCGCGACCACCGTCGGGGATCTCCCGACATGTGTGGCCGAATCCCGCATGACCCAGCATCACGCCGCTCTGCTTCGCATCGCCCCGTTGTGCCTGGTTTTTCCGCACCACCCTTCCCGCTCCGCCTCTCCGCCTCCTCTGGCATGTCTTCAGGAACGCCCATGTCCTCGCGCCCTCGCGCCGCGTGGCCCCTGGTCGCCGTGTTCACCGCCGGTTACCTCGCCGCCTACCTCCTCCCCACCATCGTGGGGCGGCTCTCCGTCCATCTGGGCCTCAGCACCGCGCAGGCCGGTCTGGTCGGCAGCGCGCTGCTGCTGAGTTCGGCCACGGCGGGGTTCTGCCTGGCGGGGCGCGTGGAGAGCCTCGGCCCGCGCCGGCCGGCCCGGCTCGGACTGGTGCTGGCCGCGGTCGGCTACGGCGTGGCCGCGCTCGCGCACTCGGTGCCGCTGGTCGTCCTGGGCGTGGTGATCGGCGGCCTCGGCTCCGGTACGGCGACCGCGGTGGCCGCCTCGGGCATCGCCGCCCAGAGCGACCCGCACCGCGCCTCCTCGCTGGGGCTGCTGAGCGTCTCGGCGACGGCGGGCGCCCTCTACCTGACCATCCCTCACCTCGGCGGCGGCCACCGGCTGCCGTTCGCCTCGATCG
Organism: Streptomyces sp. NPDC001515; assembly: GCF_053597115.1. NCBI lineage: Bacteria > Bacillati > Actinomycetota > Actinomycetes > Kitasatosporales > Streptomycetaceae > Streptomyces > Streptomyces sp. NPDC001515. The sequence goes on along the minus strand of NZ_JBSFHN010000011.1, from coordinate 164,046 downwards.
CCGTGGTGGCGCTGCTGGTGTGGCCGGCCACCTCGCGGCTCGGGGACTTCGCCCCGGCCGGACCGTCCGTCCCCGCCTCGGGACGGCTGCCGCACCGCCGCTCCGGTCTGGTGCTGGCGGGCGGCATGCTCGTCTGGTCGATGGCGCAGAACGCGCTCTGGGGCGTCAGCAGCCGCATCGGCGTGGACCAGGTCGGCCTCTCCGAGGTCACCATCGGCGCGGTGTTCGCCGCCGCGCTCGGCGCCGGTCTGCTCGGCGTGATGGGTGCGGGGGTGCTCGGGTCCCGGCTCGGCCGGGCCGTCCCGATCGGCCTGGGCACCGTCGTCATCGCGGGGAGCATCGTGCTCAGCTCCTCGGCCGGCGGCCTCGGCTCGTTCGCGACGGGCGAGATCCTCTGGAACACCGTCTACCCGGTGGTCCTCTCGTACCTGATCGGTCTGGCCGCCTCACTGGACGTGCGCGGCCGCTGGGCGGTGCTCGCGGGCTCCGCCTCCTCGGTCGGCGTGGCCTGCGGCCCGGTGCTCGGCAGCGTGCTGTCCGAGGAGGCCGGGTTCCCCGTGATGGGGCTGATCCTGGGCACCGTGACCCTGCTGGTCGCGGTGCCGGTGACGGCGGTGGCGCTGCACACCGGCGGGCGTCCGCTGGTGCCGGGTTCGGTGCGCCGCAGGGGCGGCGCCCCGGCGGCCCTGCTCGCGGTCACCACCGGCGCGGTGCCGGGCGCGGTCCCGAAGCTGGGCGCGCCCGAACAGCCCGTCGCCGAGATCAGCCTGCCGGTACGCCGCAGGCGCCTGGTCCGCAGCGCCTTCCGGGCGGCCGGGCCCGCCGGGGGCGGTCAGTCGAACGCGTACGCCTCGACCTCGGACAGATAGCGCGCCCTGCGCTCCTCGTCGTGGTCGAGGAAGGCCGCCTCGAAGGAGTTGCGGGCCAGGGTGCGCAGTTGTTCGCGGTCCAGGCCGAGCGCCTCGTGGACGGCGTGGAAGGTGTCTCCGACGTAGCCCCCGAAGTAGGCCGGGTCGTCGGAGTTCACCGTGCAGAGCAGTCCGGCGTCCAGCATGGCCCGCAGCGGGTGGTCCTCCAGGGTGTCGACGGCCCGCAGCCGGACGTTGGAGAGCGGGCAGAGGGTGAGCGGCACCCGCTCGGCGACCAGCCGCTCCACCAGCTCCGGGTCCTCCATGCAGCGCAGTCCGTGGTCGATGCGCTCCACACCGAGGACGTCGAGCGCCTCGCGGATGTAGGCGGGCGGGCCCTCCTCGCCGGCGTGGGCGACCTTGCGCAGCCCGAGCGCCCCGGCGGCCTCGTAGACCTTGCGGAACTTCGCCGGCGGGTGGCCGACCTCGGCGGAGTCCAGGCCGACGCCGCTGATCCGGTGCAGATGCGGCCGGGCGGCCTCCAGGGTCTCCAGGGCGGAGTCGGCGGACTGGTCGCGCAGGAAGCACATGATCAGCTGGGTGGAGATGCCGTGCTTCTCCTCGCTGCGCTCCAGGGCCCGGCCGAGTCCTTCGACGACGGTGGCGACCGGGACGCCCCGGGCGGTGTGCGCCTGCGGGTCGAAGAAGATCTCCGCGTGGCGCACGCCCTGCGCGGCGGCGCGGGCGAGGTAGGCGTCGGCGAGTTCGGTGAAGTCGTCCTCGGTCCGCAGGACGGCCATCAGCGCGTAGTACAGGTTGAGGAAGCTCTGGAGGTCCTCGAAGAGGTAGGCGGTGCGCAGTTCCCCGGTGTCCGCGTACGGCAGCGTGACGCCGTTGCGGGCGGCGAGCGCGAAGGCCAGTTCGGGTTCGAGGGTTCCCTCGATGTGGAGGTGGAGTTCTGCCTTGGGGAGGTGCACGGGGTTTCTCGCTTACGCAGGTGGTGCGGGTCGGTCAGGGGTGCCGGGACGGGACGGGGATCCGGACCAGGTCCTCGGCGACGGTCAGTTCGCCGTCGAAGCCGGCGGCTCGGGCCTGGGCCTCGAAGGCTTCCGGGTCCGGGTAGCGCTGGGAGAAGTGGGTGAGCACGAGATGCCGTACGCCCGCCTCCTTCGCGACCCGGGCGGCCTGCCCGGCGGTGAGATGGCCGTGGTCGGTGGCCAGCCGCTCGTCCTCGTCGAGGAAGGTCGACTCGATGGCCAGCAGGTCGCAGCCCTCGGCGAGGACGTGGACGCCGTCGCAGAGCCTGGTGTCCATGATGAACGCGAACCGCTGTCCGCGCCTGGGCTCGGAGACGTCGTCCAGGGTGACCGCGCCCAGGGAGCCCTCGCGCTGGATGCGCCCGACGTCGGGTCCGGTGATGCCGTGCTCGGCGAGCTTCGCCGGCAGCATGCGCCGTCCGTCGGGTTCGACCACCCGGTAGCCGTAGGACTCGACGGGGTGGGAGAGCCGGTGGGTCTCCAGGGTGTACGCGGCGGTGGTGGCCAGCGGTCCGTCGGCGTCCACCGGGGCCTCGGTCAGCTCGACGGATTCGCGGTAGGCGGTGGCGTACCGCAGCCGGTCGAAGAAGTGCTGTCCGCTCGCCGGGTAGTGGGCGGTGACGGGGTGCGGGACCTGGTCGAGGTTGATCCGCTGGATCACCCCGGCCAGGCCCAGCGCGTGGTCGCCGTGGAAGTGCGTGACGCAGATCCGGTCGATGTCGTGCGCGGCGACGCCGGCCCGCAGCATCTGGCGCTGGGTGCCCTCGCCGGGGTCGAAGAGGATGCCCTCGCCGTCCCAGCGCAGCAGATAGCCGTTGTGGTTGCGGTGCCGGGTCGGGACCTGGCTGGCGGTGCCGAGGACGACGAGTTCACGGGCGGACACGGGCGGTCGGCGTTCCTCTCTAGCCGGGGGGCCACTGGAGGCCGCGACCGCCCAGGACGTGGGCGTGCGCGTGGAAGACGGTCTGTCCGGCTCCGGCGCCGGTGTTGAACACGACCCGGTAGCCGGTGGCGTCGATCTTCTCGCCGGCGGCCACGTTCCCGGCCTCGCGCAGGACGTCGGCGAGGACCTGCGGTTCGGCGGCGGCGAGGGAGGCCGCGTCGGGGTGGTGCAGGCGCGGGATGACGAGGACGTGCGTGGGGGCCTGGGGGTTGATGTCGCGGAAGGCGACCGTGGTGTCGGTCTCCCGGACGATGGTGGCCGGGATCTCCCCCGAGACGATCTTGCAGAACAGGCAGTCGGGCTGCGGCTCTCCCGCCATGGGGACGCTCCTTGTGGTCGCGGTGATCCGTTACGGGGCAGCCTAGCGGGCGGGCGCCGGCCGCCCGGGGCCGCCCGGGCCCGGCCGGGGCGGGCGGGCGCGGGGCGCCCCGCGGCGCATGCGCGCCCGCCCGCCCCGGCTCACTCCGGCAGGGCGGGTGCCGTCTTCGCCGGGGTGCGGCTCAGCGACTCCAGGGCGATCCGGATCGCCTCGTCCAATTGCGGATCGCGGCCCGCCACGTGGTCCTGCGGTGTCATGACGACCTCGACGTCGGGATCGACGCCGTGGTTCTCCACGCCCCAGCCGTACCCCTCCAGCCAGAAGGCGTACTTGGGCTGGGTGACCAGCGTGCCGTCGACGAGCCGGTAGCGGCTGTCGATGCCCACCACCCCGCCCCAGGTGCGGACGCCGACGACGGGGCCGATGCCCAGCGCCTTGATCGCCGCGTTCACGATGTCGCCGTCCGAGCCGGAGAACTCGTTCGCCACGGCCACCACCGGGCCGCGCGGGGCGTCGCCCGGGTAGCTGGTGGGGCGCATGCCCCGGGGCAGGTCCCAGCCGACGATGCGGCGGGCCAGCTTCTCGACGACCAGCTGCGAGGTGTGGCCGCCCCGGTTCTCCCGGACGTCCACCACCAGGCCCTCGCGGGCCACCTCGGTCCGCAGGTCGCGGTGGATCTGGGCCCAGCCGGAGCCGACCATGTCGGGGACGTGGAGGTAGCCGAGGCGTCCGCCGGACCGCTCGTGCACATGGCGGCGGCGGTCGGCGACCCAGGCGTGGTAGCGCAGGGCCTCCTCGTCGGCGATCGGGACGACGACGACACGGCGGGGGTCCCCGCCGTCGGCCGGGGAGACGGTCAGCTCGACCGGCTTGCCCGCCGAACCGGCCAGCAGCGGGGCGGGTCCGGTGAGCGGGTCGACGGCCTGGCCGTCGACGGCCGTGATCGCGTCGCCGGGCCGGACCGCGACGCCGGGCGCGGCGAGCGGGGAGCGGGCCTCGGGGTCGGAGGTCTCGGAGGGCAGGATGCGGTCGATCCGCCAGCTTCCGTCGTCCGCGCGGGAGAGGTCGGCGCCGAGCAGCCCCTGGCGGGCCGCGTCGTCGCGCCAGCCGCCGGGCGGGGTGACGTAGGCGTGCGAGGTGCCGAGTTCGCCCTGGACCTCCCAGAGCAGGTCGATCAGGTCGTCGTGGGTGGCGACCCGGTCCAGGACCGGGCGGTAGCGGTCCAGGACGCCGTCCCAGTCGACGCCGCCCATGTCGGGCCGCCAGTAGTTGTCCCGCATGACGCGGCCGGCCTCGGCGTACATCTGGCGCCATTCGGCGGCCGGGTCGAGGGTCCGGCGGATCCGGGAGAGGTCGACGACGACGTTGCCGTCGCTGTCGTGGTCGTCGTCGCCGGACACCCGGCTGTCGGACGGCACGACGCGGAGCCGCCCCCGGCTGTGCAGGACCAGCCGCTTGCCGTCGCCGCTGACGGCGAACCGGCGGATGTCGGAGGCCAGTTCCTCGCAGCGCGGTTTCTCCAGGTCGTAGCGCTCCAGGACGGTCTCGGGCTGGTGGGAGTCGGGGCCGGCGGCGCTGGTGCCGAGGACGCCGACGACGGGGTGGCGCAGCCAGAGCAGTCCGTCCCTGGCGGCCTTCAGCGAGGAGTAGCTGCCGGCCTCGACGGGCAGCGGGACGATCCGGTCGGCGAGTCCGTCGAGGTCGATGCGGGTGACGGGGAGCGCGGTGGGGTTGTCCTCGCCGTCGCCGCCCTTCTCCTTCTCGGTCGGCCGGCCGTGGAGCTGCGGTCCGAACGGGGAGGGGGTGGTCGCGGCGAGCGTCAGCAGGTGCGGCCGGCAGGTGCCGATGAACGCCAGGTCGAAGACGTGCGAGTCGTAGATCGGGTCGAAGGCCCGCTCGGAGAGGAACGCCAGGTGCTTGCCGTCGGTGGTGAAGGCGGGGGCGAAGTCCCGGAAACGCAGCGGGGTGGCCTCGGAGACCGAGAGGTCGGCGAGGTGGGCCAGCTTGATCTGGGCGAGCGGTTCGGGCCCGGGGTGCGACCAGGCGAGCCAGGCGGAGTCGGGCGAGAAGACCAGCCCGGAGACGTCGCCGTGCTCGCTGCGGTCCACCTCGTGGACCTCGCCGCTCTCCCGTTCGACGATCAGGACGCGGCCGTCGTGGGCGGCGACGGCGAACCGGCTGCCGTCGGGGGCGGGCGCGAGGTCCAGGACCCGGCCGATCCGGCCCGCGGCGAGGCGGCGGGGGAGGGCGCCCGGGGCCGTGCCGGTGGCGGGCGCGCACTCCAGCGCGTCGTCGCCCTCGGCGTCGGTGACCCAGACGACGTGCTGGTCGCCGTCGGCCTGGAAGGTGTGCGGCAGCCTGGCCCGGACTCCGGGTTCGGCGGCCAGCGCGCGGGCCGGGCCCTCGCGGTGGGTGACCCAGTGGACGGCGCCCCGGGAGCCGACGGCGCTGCCCCGGCCGGTGCGGTCCGGGGAGGCGGCGCTCAGATGGCTGCCGGCGTGCACGGGGTGCGGCTGGAGGTCGGCGCGCTGGCCGCCGAGCCGGATGTCGGCGCGGCGCGGTTCGGCGCCGTCGAGGTCGTCCAGGAGCCACAGTTCACCGACGGAGGCGTAGGCGACGCGGGTGCCGTCGGTGGTGGCCTGCCGGGCGTAGAAGCCGTCGGTGCCGGTGTGGCGGCGCAGGTCGGTGCCGTCGGGGAGGGAGGAGTAGAGGGCGCCGACGCCCTCGTGGTCGGAGAGGAACGCGAGGCGGCCGCCGACCCACATCGGGCATTCGATGTTGCCGTCGAGGCCGTCGTGGATCCGGACGAACTCCGCCGGGTCCTCCTCCGTCGCCAGCCACAGCTTGCCGGCCGTGCCGCCCCGGTAGCGCTTCCAGGTGGCGGCCTCGCGCCCCATGGTGGCCGAGAGCAGCAGGACGCGTCCGCCGGGCCCGTACGCCAGGGAGCCGACCGGTCCGTACGGCAGGGTGCGGGCGGGACCTCCGTCGACCGGGACGGCCCGTGCCCAGGTGCGGCGCGACGAGACCTGGCCCTGGGTGCTGGTGACCAGCACCTCTCCGTCGGGTGTCCAGCCCCGGACGGTGGTCCGGCTGTCGCCCCAGTGGGTCAGCCGGCGGGCGGGCCCGCCGTCGACGGGTGCGACGTGCACCTCGGGCGCTCCGTCCCGGGTGGACGTCCAGGCGACCAGGGTGCCGTCGGGCGATATGCGCGGCTGGGTGACGGGGCGGTTGTCGGCGCTGACCCGCCAGGCGCGACCGCCGTCCAGTGGGGCGAGCCAGACATCGTCCTCGGCGGTGAAGGCGATCAGATTGCCCTGGACATGGGGATACCGGAGGTAGGAAGGCTGTGTCACGACGATCAGCCTAGGTCTCCGCCCCGGCGGGCGGAACGGGGTTGGCCGGAGTCCGCCCTCCCTGCGGGGGACGGTCCGGTCATTTGCCCTGGGGATGTTCGGTGACCGTGACGGTCACGGTGACCGTCGGCCGGGCTCCGCCACCGCTGCCACCGCTGCCGCTGCCGCCGCCGATGAGGCCGGCCGGGGCGCGGGTGGAGGGCGGGGCGGAGCAGTTGCCGAGGAGGCTGGCCCGGAAGACCGTGCGCCCGGCGGACTTCGCCGTCATGTCGCCCCGGACGCACCGGCCTTCGACCTCGCGGTCGACCCGTCCGCTGACGCTGATGTCCTGTCCCTCCTTGGTGCGGCCGTTGCAGTCCACGGAGGCGACGCGCTGGACGGACGCGCTCGGTGAACCCGGGCCGCCGTCTCCCCCGTCGGTGGAGGCGGTGCAGCTCAGCCACTGCACGTGGACGCCCTCGTGCTCCAGGGCGCGGGTGGCGGTGCTGTCGGTGGTCACGGCGATGGACGCGGTGTTCAGTCCGTTCGCCGGTTCGCAGGCGGTGAGGCCCGCGACGGCTGCGGCGGCCAGAGCGAAGGCGGCCGGAAAGCGACGGGTCGCTCGGCGACCCCATGCCCTTGATGTCCCCATACGGGCAGCTTCCCACCGCTCCTGACGGAGCGGTAGACCGCTTGCGGCCACAACCCCCCTGAAGGGGACGCCGATTCACCCGTGCGGGGTGCGCGCGCCACCCCTCATGACCAGCGGCCCGTGCGTCCCAGCAGCAACGCGGTGGCCGCGGTGCCCGCCGTGGAGGTGCGCAGCACGCTCCGGCCGAGCCGGCAGGCCCGTGCCCCGGCCTCGGCGAACACGGCCAGTTCCTCCGGTGAGACACCGCCCTCCGGGCCCACGACCAGCACGATCTCGCCCTCGGCGGGCAGCGGGACGGTGGCCAGCGGCTCGCTGGGGTAGGCGCGGTCCTCGTGCAGGACGGCGGCGAAGTCGGCGGTGGCCAGAAGTGCGGCAACCTGGCGGGTCGTCGCCGCGTCCGCGACGTCCGGGAAGCGGACCCGGCGGGACTGCTTCCCCGCCTCGCGGGCCGTGGCGCGCCATTTGGCCAGCGACTTCAGGCCCCGTTCGCCCTTCCACTGGGTGATGCAGCGGGCGGCCTGCCAGGGCACGATCGCGTCGACGCCGGTCTCCGTCATGGTCTCGACGGCCAGTTCGCCCCGGTCGCCCTTGGGCAGGGCCTGGACGACGGTGATGCGCACGCCGGGCGGCGGCTCCTCGTGGACGGTCTCCAGACCTCCGAGGGTCAGCCGGTCCTTGCCCTCGGCGGCGGTGACGACGCCCTCGGCCCAGCGGCCCCGGCCGTCGGTGAGGACGACGTCCTCCCCCGCGTGCAGACGCTTCACCGACACGGCGTGCCGGCCCTCGGGGCCGTCCAGAACGAATCCGGGGCTCTGCGGCAGCTGGTCGACGACGAAGACGGGTGCCGTCACGGTGTGCTCCTCGTGCTCAACGCCGTGCGTGCGGCGTCCAGTTCCTCGGCGAGCAGGCGGACCAGCCGGCCGGCCGCCATCTCGCGGACCATCCGGTGGCCCTGACCGGCCCACAGTGCCATGCCCTGGGCGTCCCCCGTGCGGGCGGCCGCCTTGCGCAGCGGCGCGGTCAGATGGTGGACCTGCGGATAGGCGGCGGGGGCGTACGGTCCGTGCTCGCGCACGAAGCGGTTGACCAGGCCGCGGGCCGGGCGGCCGGAGAAGGCCCGGGTCAGGACGGTGCGCGTGAACAGCGGGTTGGTGAGGGCCTGTTTGTGCAGCACGGGGGCGCCGGACTCGGGGCAGGGCAGGAAGGCGGTGCCGAGCTGCGCGGCGTCGGCGCCGGCCGCGAGCACGGCGGCGATCTGCGCGCCGCGCATCAGTCCGCCGGCGGCGATGACCGGTATCTGCACGGTCTCGCGGACCTGGGCGACCAGGGTGAGCAGCCCGGTCCCGGCGCCGCCCGTCTGCGGGTCGTCGTGGAACGTGGACTGGTGGCCGCCCGCCTCGACGCCCTGGGCGCAGACGGCGTCGGCCCCGGCCCACTGCGCGGCCTGGGCCTCCTCGGGGGTGGTGACGGTGACGACGGTGTACGTGCCGGCCGCGGCGAAGGCGTCGAGGGTGTCGCGGGAGGGGCAGCCGAAGGTGAAGGAGACGACCGGGACCGGGTCCTCCAGCAGGATGGCGAGCTTGGCCTCGTAGCCGTCGTCGCCGCAGGAGTCGGTGTCGCCGAGCGGGGTCTCGTACCAGGTGGACTCGCCCGCGAGCTGCTGCCGGTAGACCTCGACGGCGGCCGGGTCGGTGAGCGTGGGCTGCGGCATGAAGAGGTTGACGCCGAAGGGCTGGGAGGTGAGTCCGCGCACCTGGGTGATCTCGTGGTACATCCCGTCCGCCGTCTTGTACCCGGCGGCCAGGAAGCCGAGCCCGCCCGCCTCGGCGACGGCGGCGGCCAGCTGGGGACAGGCTCCGCCCCCCGCCATGGGGGCCTGCACGATCGGATACCGGCAGAGATCGGTCAGTGCGGAGGACATGACCGCATCGTGTCATGTCCTTCCCGTCCCGTGACGCACACCCCGAGGCCGTGATGTGTCGGCACATGGGGTACGAGCCCGGCGAAACCGGACCCGCACCCCATATGGCCGGCCGGCCTAGCGGCCGTTGAAGGCGTCCTTGAGGCGCGAGAACAGGCCCTGCTGGCCGGGCTGGAACTGCCCGGTGGGCCGCTCCTCGCCACGGACCTTGGCCAGCTCGCGCAGCAGCCGCTCCTGCTCGGGGTCGAGCTTGGTCGGGGTCGTCACCTCGACGTGCACGATGAGGTCGCCGCGTCCGCCGCCGCGCAGATGCGTGACGCCGCGCCCGTGCAGCGGGACGGACTGGCCGGACTGGGTGCCGGGCCGGATGTCGACCTCCTCCAGGCCGTCCAGCGTCTCCAGCGGCACCTTGGTGCCGAGGGCCGCCGCCGTCATGGGGATGGTGACCGTGCAGTGCAGATCGTCGCCGCGGCGCTGGAAGACGCTGTGCGGCAGCTCGTGGATCTCGACGTAGAGGTCACCGGCCGGGCCGCCGCCGGGGCCGACCTCGCCCTCGCCGGCGAGCTGGATGCGGGTGCCGTTGTCGACACCGGCGGGGATCTTCACGGTGAGCGTGCGCCGCGAGCGGATGCGGCCGTCACCGGCGCACTCCGGGCACGGGGTCGGCACGACCGTACCGAAGCCCTGGCACTGCGGGCAGGGGCGCGAGGTCATGACCTGGCCGAGGAAGGACCGGGTGACCTGGGAGACCTCACCCCGGCCGCGGCACATGTCACAGGTCTGCGCGGAGGTGCCGGGGGCCGCCCCCTCGCCGCTGCACGTCGTACAGACGACGGCGGTGTCGACCTGGATGTCCTTGGTCGTCCCGAAGGCCGCCTCGGAGAGGTCGATCTCCAGCCGGATCATGGCGTCCTGGCCCCGGCGGGTGCGCGAGCGCGGTCCGCGCTGCGAGGCCGTGCCGAAGAAGGCGTCCATGATGTCGGAGAAGTTGCCGAAGCCGCCCTGTCCGAAGCCGCCCGCACCGCCGCCGCCGGAGGCGGACAGCGGGTCGCCGCCGAGGTCGTAGACCTGCTTCTTCTGGGCGTCCGACAGCACCTCGTAGGCGGCGTTGATCTCCTTGAACCGCTCCTGGGTCTTCGGATCGGGGTTCACGTCCGGGTGCAGCTCGCGGGCGAGCCTCCGGAAGGCCTTCTTGATTTCGTCCTGAGACGCGTCGCGGCGTACGCCGAGTACGGCGTAGTAGTCCGTGGCCACTTACGACTCCGCCAGGATCTGTCCGACGTAACGTGCCACTGCGCGTACCGCTCCCATCGTTCCGGGGTAGTCCATGCGGGTCGGTCCGACCACGCCGAGTTTGGCGACTGCCTCGTCGCCCGAACCGTAGCCGACCGCGACGACGGACGTGGAGTTCAGCCCCTCGTGGGCGTTCTCGTGCCCGATACGTACGGTCATGCCCGAGTCCTTGGCCTCGCCGAGCAGCTTCAGCAGCACGACCTGCTCCTCCAGTGCCTCCAGCACCGGCCGGATCATCACCGGGAAGTCGTGTCCGAAGCGGGTGAGGTTGGAGGTGCCGCCGATCATCAGCCGCTCCTCCGTCTCCTCGACGAGGGTTTCGAGCAGGATCGAGAGCACGGTGGACACGGTTCCCCGGTCCTCGCTCTCGAAGGATTCCGGCAGGTCCTGCACCAGCTGCGGGACGTCCGCGAAACGGCGCCCCACCACGCGGCTGTTGAGCCGGGCCCGCAGATCGGCCAGCGGCGTCTCGCCGAACGGCGCGGGGCAGTCCACCATGCGCTGTTCGACCCGGCCGGTGTCCGTGATCAGCACGAGCATCAGCCGGGCGGGCGCCAGGGCGAGCAGTTCCACGTGCCGCACCGTCGAACGGGTCAGCGAGGGGTACTGCACGACGGCGACCTGCCGGGTCAGCTGCGCGAGCAGCCGGACGGTGCGGCCCACGACGTCGTCGAGGTCGACCGCGCCGTCGAGGAAGTTCTGAATGGCGCGGCGCTCCGGCGACGAGAGGGGCTTGACGCCCGCGAGCTTGTCGACGAAGAGCCGGTAGCCCTTGTCCGTGGGGATGCGCCCGGCACTGGTGTGCGGCTGGGCGATGAAGCCCTCGTCCTCCAGCACCGCCATGTCGTTGCGCACGGTGGCCGGGGAGACCCCCAGCTTGTGCCGCTCGGTGAGCGCCTTGGAGCCGACGGGCTCCTCGGTGCCGACATAGTCCTGGACGATGGCGCGCAACACTTCGAGTCTGCGTTCGCTGAGCATCGCGCACACCTCCAGCTGTGTACCTCGGTCGTTCTCGGGCCGTTCCCGGGCCCGTTCCTGGCACTCTGTGCGGACGAGTGCCAGCCCTGCCCCGGTCAGTGTACGGCGACGGGGTGGCCCCCTAGCAAGGGCGACCGGCCACGCTACCCCGGGATCGCGCAGGTCGTTGCCGATAGCGTCGCGGTATGGACGCCTCTTGGGAAGAGTTCGGCTGGGAGCGGCTCGGACACGGAGTGGGGCGGCGACGCCTTCCGGTGTGGGACGCGACCGTGCTCCTGGTGGCCGGGGCCGACGGAGTGCTGCTCTGCGACACCGGCTCGTCACTCCGCGAAGCCGCCGAGGTACGTGCCCAGGCACGGGCGATGCTGGGCCGGAAGGTGACGCATATCGCACTCAGCCACCCCCATTTCGATCACGTCTTCGGCACGGCCGCGTTCCCCGGCGCACAGGTGTACGCGGCGGCCGGCGCCGCCGCGCTGCTGCGGACCGGGGCCGGGGAGCTGCGCGCCGACGCCGTGGCCCACGGGCTCCCGGAGCGGGAGGCGGCCGAGTCCGCCGAAGCGCTGGTGGTCCCGGACCACGAGGTGGCGGGCGCGTCGGTGCTCGATCTGGGCGGTGGGCGCGAGGTGCTGCTGGTCGATCTCGGCGCGGCGCACAGCGGCCACGACCTGGCGGTCCTGGTGCCCGGGGCTCCCCCGGTCGTGTACTGCGGCGACCTCGTCGAGGAGTCGGGCGAGCCGCAGGCGGGCCCGGACGCCTCCCCCGCGCGCTGGCCGGCCTCCCTGGACCGGCTGCTGGAGCTGGGCGGCGAGGACGCCCGCTACGTGCCGGGGCACGGGGCCGTGGTGGACGCCGCGTTCGTCCGGGCGCAGCGGGACGGGCTGGCCCGGCGGTTCGGCGTGCCGGGCCCGGGGTGAATCCGCGGGGCGGGACCGGGTTCGGGGTGAATCCGCGGGGCGGGACCACGATCCGGCGCGCGGCGGGCCGGCGTGCGTCCGGACGGCGGGCGCGCCCGGTTCGGGGGGCGGCGGGTCCGGCGGGCGGCCGAAAGGCGGGTCCCCGGGGCGCTCGCCGCTTATCGTCGTGCGATGCGCAGCTACCAGCCGGACCTGACCCCGCCGTGGAAGCGGTCCGCCCCCGTGCCCGAGGTGCCCGCCGATCCCGATCTGGTCGTGGAGGAGGTCGCCACCGGCTTCTGCGGTGCGGTGATCCGCTGCGAGAAGACCGCCGAGGGGCCGACCGTGACCCTGGAGGACCGGTTCGGCAAGCACCGGGTCTTCCCGATGGCGCCGCGCGGCTTCCTGCTGGAGGGGCGCGTCGTCACGCTGGTGCGCCCGGCGGCCGGGGGTCCGGCGCGCCCGGCGCGGACGGCGTCGGGCTCGGTGGCGGTGCCCGGCGCGCGGGCGCGGGTGGCACGCGCCGGGCGGATCTACGTGGAGGGCCGGCACGACGCCGAGCTGGTGGAGCGGGTCTGGGGCGACGACCTGCGGATCGAGGGCGTGGTCGTCGAGTACCTGGAGGGCGTCGACGATCTCCCCGCGATCGTCCGGGCGTTCGCGCCGGCGCCCGACGCCCGGCTCGGGGTCCTGGTCGACCATCTGGTCCCGGGCTCCAAGGAGTCCCGCATCGCGGCCGAGGTGACCGACGCGAACGTGCTGGTGGTCGGCCATCCGTACATCGACGTCTGGGAGGCGGTGAAGCCCTCCTCGCTGGGGATCCCCGGCTGGCCCCGCGTCCCGCGCGGCCAGGACTGGAAGACGGGCGTCTGCCGGGCGCTGGGCTGGCCGGAGAACACGGGCGCGGCCTGGCAGCACATCCTGTCGAAGGTGCGCTCCTACAAGGACCTGGAGCCGGAGCTGCTGGGGCGGGTGGAGCACCTGATCGACTTCGTGACCGCCCCCGCCGAGTAGGCGCCCTGCCGGGGCGGGTGCGGGCCCCGGGGGCTCAGTCCACCAGGTCCCGCACCACCGCGTCCGCCAGGAGCCGCCCGCGCAGCGTGAGCACCGCGCGCCCCTCCCCGTACGGTCCCGGCTCCAGCAGGCCGTCGTCCACGGCGCGGGCGGACGCGGCGAGTCCGGCCGGGGCGAGCAGGGAGAGCGGGCAGCCGTCGACGAGCCGCAGCTCCAGCAGGATGCGCTCGACGCGCCGGTCCTCGTCGGAGAGGACCTCACGGCCGGCGCCGGGCGAGCGCCCCTCGGCCAGCGCCTGCGCGTACGCCCCGGGGTGCTTGACGTTCCACCAGCGCACTCCGCCGACGTGGCTGTGCGCGCCGGGGCCGGCGCCCCACCAGTCGGCGCCGCGCCAGTACAGCTCGTTGTGCAGGCAGCGGCCCTCGGGCGTCCGGGACCAGTTCGACACCTCGTACCAGGAGTAGCCTGCCGCGGCCAGCACCTCGTCGGCGATGAGGTAGCGGTCGGCGTGGGCGTCGTCGTCCGTCATGGGGATCTCGCCGCGCCTGATCCGGCGGGCCAGCTGGGTGCCCTCCTCCACGATCAGCGCGTACGCCGAGACGTGGTCGGGGCCGGCGCCGATCGCCGCGTCGAGGGAGGCGCGCCAGTCGTCGTCGGACTCGCCGGGCGTGCCGTAGATCAGGTCGAGGTTGATGTGGTCGAAGCCTGCTGCCCTCGCCTCCGCGACGCACGCCTCGGGCCTGCCGGGGGTGTGGGTGCGGTCGAGGATCTTCAGGACGTGCCGGCGGGCGCTCTGCATGCCGAAGGAGATCCGGTTGAAGCCGCCCTCGCGCAGCTCCGCGAGGTAGGCGGGGCCGACCGACTCGGGGTTGGCCTCGGTGGTGATCTCCGCGTCGTCCGCGAGGCCGAACTCGTCCCGGATCGCGGCCAGCATCCGCACCAGGTCGGCCGCGGCCAGCAGGGTCGGGGTGCCGCCGCCGACGAAGACCGTGCGGACCGTGCGGGGGTCGTCGCCCAGGACCTCGCGGGCCCGGCGGACCTCCCCGACGAGATGGGCGGCGTAGTTGTCGCGGGAGGCCAGCGCCCCGCCGGAGCCGCGCAGCTCGGTGGCGGTGTAGGTGTTGAAGTCGCAGTAGCCGCAGCGGGTCGCGCAGTAGGGCACGTGCAGGTAGAAGCCGAGCGGGCGGTCTGCGGCGCCTTCCAGGGCGTGGCGGGGCAGCGCCCCGTCGTCGGGCACGGGTTCACCATCGGGCAGTACGGAAGGCATACCGCCCATTGTCGCGCGCCGCCCGGCGAACGGACGCCACGGCCGCCCGGCCGACCGGGACGCCACGTGGGCCGGCTATTCGGCCTGGAGGACCAGCAGGGCCAGATCGTCGTCCGGCGGCCGTTCGGCGAAGGCGTGCACGGCGTTCTTGATCCGGTCCGCGATGCCCTCGGCGTCCAGCCCCGCGCATCCGGAGAGCGCCCGCGCGAGCCCGTCCCCGTCGTCGAACATCAGCGGCCCCGAGCGCCGCTCGGTCACCCCGTCGGTGACGCAGAGCAGGCTGTCGCCGGGGGCCAGCTCGAAGCTCTGGGTCTCGTAGACGGCGTCGTCCATCACCCCGAGGAGCAGCTGCGGTTCCGCGGCCGGGCGGACCGTGCCGTCGGGGCGCAGCAGCAGCGGCAGCGGATGTCCGGCGCTGACCAGGGTGCAGCGGGCCCCGCCGCCGGGCAGCGGGACCAGCTCCCCGTAGAGCAGGGAGAGGAACCGGGACTGCCCGGTGTCCGCCGAGTGCTGGCCGCCGGCGGCGGCGACCATGAGCGCGGCGGCCTCGGCGGCCTCCATCGCGTCGTCGAGGAGCAGCCGGTTGAGCCGGACCAGGACCTCGTCGGCCTGGAATCCCTCGCGGGCCAGCAGCCGCAGCCAGGGGCGGGCGAGTCCGGTGACGACGGCCGCCTCGGGGCCGCTGCCCTGGACGTCCCCGAGGACGAAGCACCAGCGGTCGCCGGGGCACGGGAAGATGTCGTAGAAGTCGCCGCCGACCACCCCGTCGTCGCTGGGCTCGTAGACGAGGGAGCTGGCCACTCCCGGTATCTCGGCGACCTTGCTGGGCAGCAGTCCGCGCTGGAGGATGCGGCTGATGGTGGCCTGGCGGGTGTACGCGCGGGCGGCGCCGACGGCGAGGCCGACCCGGCGGACGAAGTCCTCGATCAGCGCGATGGCCTCGTCGGGGACCCGGACGATGCCCTCGCGGCCGAGGTAGACGGCGCCCAGGGTGCGGCCGCCGGAGGTGATCCGGTAGGCGAGGGCGACGCCCTGGCCGGGCTTGCCGCCGTCCTCCTCGCCGCTGCCGGGCCAGGGCATGGAGACGGGGCCGGTCCCGACCCGTTCCGGCAGGCGCAGCGGGTCGTGCTCCAGTTGGGCGCGCAGGCCCGGGATGCGGGACTCGTCGATGTGCCACACCTTGGCCAGGCGGGGGACGGCGGCCCGGCCGCCGCTCTCCGGTTCCAGCCAGATCGCGCACCAGTCCGCGAGCCTGGGGACCAGTAACTGTCCGGCGAGCGAGGCGACGATGTCCTCGTCGAGCTGTCCGGCCAGCAGGTCCGATGCCTCGGCGAGGAACGAGAGCGCGCCCCGGCCGGCCCAGTCCGCGTCGTCGCGCAGGGCGCGGCGGGCGGTGGGGGCGAGCAGTTCGGCGGCGCGCAGCCCCTGCGGGAAGCCGGATTCGGGGCGGTTGTCGGGGAAGGGGTTCCAGTCGTCGACGGGGAGCCGGGCCCAGACGGTCTTGAGGCCGGTGCGGTAGGTGATGCCCCAGCGTTCGGCGAGGGTGGCGACCAGTTCCAGTCCGCGTCCGTATTCGGCGGGCTCGCCCGGGGCGCCGGCCGCCCCGGCGTTCTCGGCGCGGTCGCTGCGCACGGCGCGGGTGGGGTGGTGGTCGGAGACCTCCAGGACCAGGGCGGACGCCTCCTCGTCGGTGGCCTCCTCCAGCCGGAAGAGCAGTTCGACGGTGGTTCCGGCGTGCACGACGGCGTTGGTGACGAGTTCGCTGACGACGACCGCCGCGTCGTCGGACAGCCGCTCGCTGAAGCCGACGGCCGCGGGGAGTCCGAGCCCGCTCCATTCGGCGAGCGCGGCGGCGACGAAGCGCCGGGCCGCCGCGGGCGCCAGCAGGTTCCCGGGAAGACTCGTCCGGGCGACCGGCTGTCCCCCGCCGGCCGGGCCGGCGGCTCCGGAATGCTCCACGATGTCCCGCTGCAAGGGAATGGACCCCACAGGGCGGCTCCTGACCTGTTCTCGCTCTGTCTGTTCTCCGTTCGGGCGGTGCCGCGGGCCGTGGGAGGGCTCGCGGCAGCCGGCCCAGGACCGACGACGACACGGACAGAGTGACAGATCGGCTCCTGGCATACGCGACGAGTTACGGAATTGCCGCGCGGCGCACTCCGGCGCACCGGCCCGGCGCACAATGCGCGCCGGGCCGGTGGGGGCGTGGAGCGGAGCCGTTGGCAGGGGACCGCGCGGAGCCGTTTCCGGGCCACGCGGGAACCATTCCCGGGCCACGCGCGCCCCCGTTCCGGGGCCACGCGCGCCCCCTTCTCAGGCCTCGCGCGACCCCGCGTACATCTCGTCGATCAGGTCCTTGTAGGTGCGCTCGACGACGGGCCTCTTCAGCTTGAGGCTGGGCGTGACCTCGCCGTGCTCGATGTCGAGGTCGCGCGGGAGCAGCCGGAACTTCTTGATGGTCTGCCAGCGCTGGAGTCCCTCGTTGAGGCGCTTGACGTAGCCGTCGATCAGCTCGACGGTCTTCGGGGACGCCACGACGTCGGCGTACGCCTTGCCCTCCATGCCGTTCTCGGCGGCCCAGCCGAGGATGGTGGGCTCGTCGAGGGCGATCAGCGCGGTGCAGAAGTTCCGGTCGGCGCCGTGCACCAGGATGTTGGAGACGAACGGGCAGACGGCCTTGAACTGGCCCTCGACCTCGGCGGGCGCGATGTACTTGCCGCCGGAGGTCTTGATGAGGTCCTTCTTGCGGTCGGTGATCCGCAGATAGCCGTCCACGGACAGTTCGCCGATGTCGCCGGTGTGGAACCAGCCGTCGGCCTCCAGCACCTCGGCCGTCTTGTCGGGCAGGCCCTGGTAGCCCTGCATGATGCCGGGGCCGCGCAGCAGGATCTCGCCGTCGTCCGCGATCCGGACCTCGGTGCCGGGGAGCGGCTTGCCGACGGTGCCGGTGCGGTAGGCCTCGCCGGGGTTGACGAAGGAGGCGGCGCTGGACTCCGTGAGGCCGTAGCCCTCCAGGATGTGGATGCCGGCGCCGGCGAAGAAGAAGCCGATGTCGGGGGCGAGCGCGGCGGAGCCGGAGACGCAGGCGCGGAGCCGGCCGCCGAATGCCTCGCGGATCTTGGCGTAGACGAGGGTGTCGGCGACCTTGTGCTTGGCGCCGAGCCCGAAGGGGACGGAGGCGGTGCCGGTGCGCCGGAAGTTGTCCTGGGAGACCCGGGCGTACTCGCGGGCGACGCCTGCCGCCCACTGGAAGATCTTGTACTTGGCCCCGCCGCCGGCGCGGGCCTTGGCCGCGACGCCGTTGTAGACCTTCTCGAAGATGCGCGGCACGGCCGCCATGTAGGTCGGCTGGACGACGGGCAGATTCTCGATGATCTTGTCGACCCGGCCGTCGACGGCGGTGACGTGGCCGACCTCGATCTGGCCGGAGGTGAGCACCTTGCCGAAGACGTGGGCGAGCGGCAGCCAGAGGTACTGGACGTCGTCCTTGGTGATCAGCCCGGTGGCGACGGTGGCCTTGGCCATGTACGACCAGTTGTCGTGCGGCAGCCGCACGCCCTTGGGGCGGCCGGTGGTGCCGGAGGTGTAGATGAGGGTGGCGAGCTGGTCGGAGGTGATCGCCCCGACCCGCGCCTTGATGGCGTCCGGGTGCTCGGCCAGGTGCTCGTTGCCCAGCGCCTCCAGCTCGGCCAGGGTGAGCACCCAGCCCTCCGGGTCGCCCTCGGCCGGTTCCACGCCCTCGGCGTCGATGACGACGACGTGGGAGAGGGCGGGCAGCTCGGCGCGGCGCTCGCGGGCCTTGGCGAGCTGGGTGGCGTCCTCGGCGATGAGGACCCGGCTCTCGGAGTCGGAGAGGATGAACGCGGACTCGTCGGCGTTGGTGGACGGGTAGACCGTGGTGGTCGCGGCGCCCGCGCACATGACGCCGAGGTCGGCGAGGATCCACTCGACCCGGGTGCTGGAGGCGAGCGCGACGCGCTCCTCCGGGCGGACGCCCAGCGCGATCAGCCCGGCCGCGACGGCGTAGACGCGCTCGGCGGCCTCGGCCCAGCTGAGCGAGCGCCAGGCATCGGGGCCCTCGCCGGTGGCCGACGGGACGGGGTAGCGGTAGGCCTCCGCGTCCGGGGTGGCGGCCACCCGGTCGATGAAGAGGGTCGCCACGGACGGCGGACGGTTCTCGATCATGGTCTGTGTGTCGCTCACGACATCCCTCCGGGCCTACGGCAGTGCTTCACGACCGGCTGCTGGCTGCGGCTTGCTCTCCGCGTGCGTCTCTGTGCTTGATCCTGCTTGTTTAACTGGCGAGTAACTACGAAGCCGTGATCAGGGTAAGGCGCCCGCGCGCCGGGCGTAAGAGGCAACGGGCCCCCGCTTCATAACGAACGGGCCCCCGCGCCGCAGGGTTCTGCGGCACGGGGGCCCGTTCTCCTACCAGCCGGTAGTTACTTCTTCGCCTTGGCCTCGCCCGCGGACTCGTCGGTCGACAGCACCGCGATGAAGGCGTCCTGCGGCACCTCCACGTTGCCGACCATCTTCATCCGCTTCTTGCCCTCCTTCTGCTTCTCCAGCAGCTTCCGCTTACGGGAGATGTCACCGCCGTAGCACTTGGCGAGGACGTCCTTGCGGATGGCGCGGACGGTCTCACGGGCGATGACCCGGGAACCGATGGCGGCCTGGATCGGCACCTCGAAGTTCTGCCGGGGGATGAGCTTCTGCAGCTTGGCGACCAGCCGCACGCCGTACGCGTACGCCTTGTCCTTGTGCGTGACCGCCGAGAAGGCGTCCACCTTGTCGCCGTGCAGCAGGATGTCGACCTTGACGAGCTGCGCGTCCTGCTCGCCGGTGGGCTCGTAGTCCAGCGAGGCGTACCCGCGCGTCTTGGACTTCAGCTGGTCGAAGAAGTCGAAGACGATCTCCGCGAGCGGCAGGGTGTAGCGGATCTCGACCCGGTCCTCGGAGAGGTAGTCCATGCCGAGCAGGGTGCCGCGGCGCTGCTGGCACAGCTCCATGATCGCGCCGATGAACTCGCTGGGCGCCAGGACCGTGGCCCGGACGACCGGCTCGAACACCTTGTCGATCTTGCCCTCGGGAAATTCACTCGGGTTGGTGACGGTGTGCTCGGTGCCGTCCTCCATCTCGACCCGGTAGACCACGTTGGGTGCGGTGGCGATGAGGTCGAGGCCGAACTCGCGCTCCAGGCGCTCGCGGACCACGTCGAGGTGGAGCAGGCCGAGGAAGCCCACGCGGAAGCCGAAGCCGAGCGCGGCGGACGTCTCGGGCTCGTACACCAGGGCGGCGTCGTTGAGCTGGAGCTTGTCGAGGGCCTCGCGCAGGTCCGGGTAGTCCGAACCGTCCAGCGGGTAGAGCCCGGAGAACACCATCGGCTTGGGGTCCTTGTAGCCGCCCAGCGCCTCGGTCGCCCCGTTGTTCAGCGAGGTGATCGTGTCACCGACCTTGGACTGCCGGACGTCCTTCACTCCGGTGATGATGTAGCCGACCTCGCCGACGCCGATGCCGTCGGACGGGGTCATCTCCGGCGAGGAGACGCCGATCTCCAGCAGCTCGTGGGTGGCACCGGTCGACATCATCCGGATGCGCTCGCGCTTGTTCAGCGAGCCGTCGACGACACGGACGTACGTCACGACGCCCCGGTACGAGTCGTAGACCGAGTCGAAGATCATCGCGCGGGCCGGGGCGTCCGCGACGCCGACGGGGGCCGGCACGTCCCGGACGACGCGGTCGAGCAGCGCGTCCACGCCCATCCCGGTCTTCGCGGAGACCTTCAGCACGTCCTCCGGCTGGCAGCCGATGAGGTGGGCCAGCTCCTCGGAGAACTTCTCGGGCTGGGCGGCCGGCAGGTCGATCTTGTTGAGCACCGGGACGATGGTGAGGTCGTTCTCCATCGCCAGGTAGAGGTTGGCCAGCGTCTGGGCCTCGATGCCCTGCGCGGCGTCGACCAGCAGGATCGTGCCCTCACAGGCGGCGAGCGAGCGGGAGACCTCGTAGGTGAAGTCGACGTGTCCCGGGGTGTCGATCATGTTGAGGACGTGGGTGCTGCCCTGGCCCTCACCGGTCGTGGGCGCCCAGGGCAGCCGGACCGCCTGGGACTTGATGGTGATGCCGCGCTCGCGCTCGATGTCCATCCGGTCGAGGTACTGAGCGCGCATCTGCCGCTGGTCGACCACCCCGGTCAGCTGGAGCATCCGGTCGGCAAGGGTCGACTTGCCGTGGTCGATGTGCGCGATGATGCAGAAATTGCGGATCAGCGCCGGGTCGGTACGGCTCGGCTCGGGCACGTGGAGAGGAGTCGCGGGCACGCAGGGTCCTGATTCTTGAGACGCCGAACGCCGTGTCTCGGGTCGATGTCGGGTCGGGTCGGATCTGTACGTAGCCTCCATCGTCCCACGCCCGGGGGGCGAAGGCCGGTTTGGGCCGGTCGGAGCGCGGCTGGTACCGTGGGCAGCTGTGTCTGGTGGCTTTCCTGCCATCGGGCGCACATCGAAGATCCAACGAACCTGAAAAGGCTCTTTCGTGGCGAACATCAAGTCCCAGATCAAGCGGAACAAGACGAACGAGAAGGCGCGCCTGCGCAACAAGGCCGTCAAGTCCTCGCTCAAGACCGCGATCCGCAAGGCCCGTGAGGCCGTCGCCGCGGGCGACGTCGAGAAGGCCACCGTGGCCGTTCGCGACGCTTCGCGCGCGCTCGACAAGGCCGTCTCGAAGGGTGTCATCCACAAGAACGCCGCCGCCAACAAGAAGTCGGCGCTGGCCACCAAGGTTGCCACCCTCCAGGGCTGAGCATTCTGATGTGATCGCCGGAAGGGACCCAGCGGGCCCTCTCTCCCGCTCCTGACCGGCACCCCGCGCCGCACACCGAACCTGCGTTCGCCACGCGGGTGCGGCGCACCAAGCACCACCCGAAGGCCCCGACCACTCCCCTCCCCAGGGAAGCGGCCGGGGCCTTCGCCCGTTCACGGGTGCGGTGCGGTGGGGTGCGGGGCAGTGCGGTGGTGGGACGGTGGCCGGCGGGGTGGTGGGACTGGCCAGTGGGGCGGACCGCAGGGCGGTTCGGGCGTACGCGGCGGAGCCGGGGGGCCGGGGGGGGCCGGGGGCCGGGGGGGCCGCCCCGGCGGCCCGTGCCGCCGGAGGAGCAGAGGCCGGTGGTACGGGTCCACTGGCCGGACCGGCCGACGAGCCTACGCGGCGGAGCCGGAGTGGTTACCGCCCACGGCCCGCTCGGGCGGCTCGGGCCACCGCGACCACGGCCTTCTCCAGCGCGTACTCCGGATCGTCCCCGCCGCCCTTGACGCCGGCGTCCGCGTCCGCGACGGCGCGCAGGGCCGCCGCGACGCCGTCCGGCGTCCAGCCGCGCATCTGCTGGCGCACCCGGTCGATCTTCCAGGGCGGCATACCCAGCTCCCGGGCGAGATCGGCGGGCCGCCCGCCGCGCGCCGAGGAGAGCTTGCCGATGGCGCGGACGCCCTGAGCGAGGGCGCTGGTGATCAGGACGGGGGCCACCCCCGTCGACAGCGACCAGCGCAGCGCCTCCAGCGCCTCCGCCGCCCGACCCTCCACGGCCCGGTCCGCGACGGCGAAGCTGGACGCCTCGGCGCGCCCCGTGTAGTACCGCCCGACGACGGCCTCGTCGATCGTGCCCTCGACGTCCGCGACGAGCTGCGACACGGCGCTCGCCAGCTCCCGCAGATCGCTGCCGATCGCGTCGACCAGCGCCTGGCACGCCTCGGGGGTCGCGGACCGCCCCAGCGTCCGGAATTCGCCCCGGACGAAGGAGAGCCGCTCGGCCGGCTTGGTGGTCTTCGGGCAGGCGACCTCGCGGGCCCCGGCCTTGCGCGCGGCATCGAGCAGCGCCTTGCCCTTGGCACCGCCCGCGTGGAGCAGCACGAGGGTGATCTCCTCGACCGGATCGTCGAGGTACTTCTTCACGTCCTTGACCGAGTCGGCGGAGAGGTCCTGCGCGCCGCGCACGATCACCACCTTGCGCTCGGCGAAGAGCGACGGGCTGGTCAGCTCGGCCAGGGTGCCCGGCTGGAGCTGGTCGGAGGTGAGGTCACGGACGTCCGTGTCGGCGTCGGCGGCGCGGGCAGCCGCCACCACCTGCTGCACGGCGCGGTCCAGGAGCAGGTCCTCCTGGCCCACGGCGAGCGTGAGGGGGGCGAGCGGGTCGTCGGTGGAATTCCTTCTGGTGGCCATCGCCGTCCAGCATCCCACGGGGCACCGACAGCCCGGCCGCCCACCGCCCGTCCGGGCCTCCCCGGGCGTACCCCAGAATGTCCGTGTGAGCGATGAGAGACATGTACTGGTCCTGCCCGACCGCGACGCCGCGGAGGAGGCCGCCGAGGAGCTGGCCGAGCGGTTCGGGGTCGACGAGGAACCGCAGATCGTGCGGGACGCCCTGGCGGGCGAGGACGACGCCGAGGACGCCCAGTGGCTGGTCGTCGTGGAGGACCCGCACGGCCGGCTCGACCCCGCGGCGCTCGACGCCTTCGCCGCGGAGTACGAGGGCTGGCGCGAGGCCCCGTAGAGCCGGACGGGCCCGAGCACCGGACCGTAGCGCCGTGCGGGGACGGCGGGCCGAGACGGTCGGAAGAGGTCGCCGGGCGGGAGCGCGGCCGAGCACCCCGGCGTGCGCCCCGGGGTCAGCTCGTCGGGGTCAGCTTTTCGGGACGATCTGGATGTCCATGTCGATGGCGATGCTGGACCCGACCGCGGCGATGCCCCGGGCCAGCATCGTCTGCCAGGTGAGCGTGAAGTCCTCGCGGTGCAGTTCGGTGGTGGCCCGGCAGGCGGCCCGGGTCTCGCCCTCCAGCCCGTTGCCGAGGCCCAGGTACTGGGTGTCCAGCGTGACCGTACGGCTCACCCCGTGCAGGGTGAGCGCCCCGCTCACACCCCAGCGCGTTCCGCCCCGGTGGACGAAGCGGTCGCTGTAGAATTCCAGCGTCGGAAAGCGGCCGACGTCCAGGAAGTCGCTGGAACGCAGGTGATCGTCGCGCATCTGCACGTTCGTGTCGATCGACGCCGCGTCGATGACCACGTGCATGGCCGAGTCCTCCATGCGGTCGGCAATCCGGACCGCCCCCGCGAACGTGTTGAACCGGCCGTGGATACGGGCCATCCCGATGTGCCGGGCCGTGAAGCCGATCTGCGAATGCATCGGCTCGATCTCCCACTCGCCCGGATCGGGCAGCTGGGGCGGCATCGCGACCTGGAGCATCACGTCCCCGAGGCTCGCGTGCCCGCCCTCGGCCACCGCGGCCGCGCCGTGGAACGGGGTGAAGCCCTCCGACGTGACGGCCAGCCGGTACTCCCCCGCCGGCACCGTGGCGAGCACATTGCCGTACGGGTCCGTCTCGCCCCCGACGATCTTGCGACCCGTGGTGTCCGTGACCACGAACTCGGCCTGCTGCACGGGCTCGTTGACCGGGTCGAGAACCCGGCAGCTGAGGACGCCCGCGGATTCCGGCACCGCGAGTCCGGCGAGGGCGCCGCCGCGTGCGGCACCGGTCCCTCTCTTGTTTCCGAGCCAACGGCCGAACATCTTCACGCACTCCCGGGGGCGGTTTCACCTCGGGCCGAAGGTCTGGACTTCGTTGTCGGAGCAGCGGCCCGCCGACGAGCATGCATTCGATCACCTTTGCGGCGTTCGAGGCAAACAGAGCAGCTCGCAGGAGCTTGGGTGGAGGTGTTACCGAAGGTCCGAATTCACGGTTCCGCTTGTGTGTATCACCCATTCGCAGAAGAAAACGTCGTAAACGGCCCGGCTCCCTGGTCAGGAGGCAGCCGGTCCAGCCGGATTCCGAAATGCTCACGGTAGGTCGCGAACACCTCCGCGTCGCTCCCCAGCACCGCCTCGTCCCGCCGCTCCCCTCGCGTCGTGAGGAGCCGGTGGCCCCTGAGCGTGATCCGCCCGTCCTCGGTGAACAACGAACAGACGGGGCCACGGGTGAAGCCGGAATCGGGTGACGTCCGGTGGTACCACGCCCCGGCCCGGAAGTCCGCCAGCGCCCGGGGCCTCGGGTCGAGCCGGAACTGCGGCGCCCCGTCCCGCAGCACATCGAGATCTCCGCTGCTCCCGCGTCCGCCGCTCCCCGGTCCGCTGCCCCCGACCCGCACGTCGACTCCGTCCTCCTCCACCGGCGCGGGACCGATCCGGAAGGTACCGGCGGGGTCCTCCTGGTCCGCCCGGCCGTCGAGCGCGAGCGGATACCGGGCATGGTCGCCGAAGCCCACATCGGCCAGCCACGGCCCGCTCCCGTCGACCGTCTCCACCCGCAGCGCCATGTGGTCGTACGGGATGCCAAGCCGCCCGTCGCCCCCGTACACCCGTGCCTGGAGCAGGTCGACCCGGAACCCGAGCCCGCGCAGCAGCACCGCGAAGGCCCCGTTGAGTTCGTAGCAGAACCCGCCCCTCCGGCCCGCCACCACCTTGTCCAGCAGCGCCCCCTCCTCCAGCACGATGTCCTCGCCCAGATGGATCGAGAGGTTCTCGAAGGGCACGGTGGCCAGATGGCGTTCCTGCAACTCCCGCAGCGCGCCCGCGTCGGGCCGAGCGGGCGCGACCGCCCCGATCCGCTCCAGGTAGGCGTCGACGGTCTGCTGTGCACTCGGTTCCATGCGGCGAGTCTGTCCCGGCGCGCCACGGTCCGCCATGAGCCGGTGGTCCTAGGTCGCGTGCCCGAGGCACGGGAGCGGTCCGTCCCACTAGCGTGCCGTGCATGACCGTTCAGGAACCGGCACGCAGCCGGGAACAGCGCAAGCAGGACGTGCTCGACCATCTGGAGAACGACGAGGACGCCTGGGTGTCGACGGCCTCGGCGGACGGGGTGCCGACCCTGGTCCCGTTGTCGTTCGTCTGGGACGGCGAGACGCTCCTCATGGCCACCCGGCGCACCAACCCGACGGCGGTCAACCTGACCCCGTCCGGACAGGCCCGGATCGCACTCGGCCCGACCCGCGACGTGGTGCTCATCGACGCCACACCGGAGCTCGTCGAGGGCACGGACCTCCCCTCGGCCTCCGGCGACGCCTTCGCCGCCAAGCTCGCCTGGGACCTGCGCGGCCGCCCCTCCTGGGTCTATCTGCGCTTCACCCCGTACGCGATCCGCGCCTGGCGCGAGGAGAACGAACTGGCCGGCCGCGAGCTGATGGCCGACGGCCGCTGGCTGGAGCCGGACGCACACGCCCAGGAGCAGTGACGGGGCCGGGGCAGGGGCCGGGCCGGTCAGCCGGACTCCGGCGACCCGGCCGGCCGCCCCGTACACCCCCACAGGGCCACGCCGGCCCACCCCCTGCCCCAAGACCGGCCCGCCTCCCCGCTGCGTCATGACCGGCCCACCTCCCCGCTGCGTCATGACCGGCTCACCTCCCCCTGCCTCATGACCGGCCCACCGCCCGCAGCCCGGCGCCGGTGCCCGTGAGCGCGACCGCCCCGTCCCGGTCCGTACGGAGCAGCACCGCTCCCCCGGCCCCGAGGGCCCCGAGCGTCCGTGGAGCCGGGTGCCCGTACGGGTTGTCGCGGCCGACGCTCACCAGCGCGAACCGGGGCCGGGCGGTGCGCAGCAGGGCCGGGTCCTGGTACGCCGAACCGTGGTGGGCGACCTTCAGCACATCCACCCGGGGCAGCGCCGGGCGGCTCCTCAACAGCGCCTGCTGGGCCGAGGGTTCGAGATCCCCGAGAAGCAGCAGCGTCAGCGGCCCGGCCCGCACGAACAGGGTGACGCTGGCGTCGTTCGGCTCCTGCGGTACGGGCCCGGCGGGCACCGCTCCGGCCCCCGGTCCCGGCGGCCACAGCACCTGCCAGCGCAGGCTCCCGATCCCGCGCCGCTCACCCGGCACCGTACGCAGCACGGGGACGCCGGCCGCCCTGGCCGTCCTCCGTACGAACGCGGCCTGCTCCGGCGGCCTGTCCAGGCTCGTCGTCTGGATCGCCGCGACCGCCCTGCCCCTCAACACACCCGGCAGCCCACGCACATGGTCGGCGTGGAAATGGGTGAGCAGCAGCAACGGGACGCGGCTGACGCCCAGTTCGCTCAGGCACCGGTCGACGGGGCGGGGGTCGGGTCCGGCGTCGACCACCACCCCGGCTCCCGGGCCCGCCGCGAGAACCAAGGCGTCCCCCTGCCCGACGTCGCACATCGCGAACGCCCAGTTCGGCGGCGGCCATCCGGTGAGCACCCGGGTCAACGGCACCGGTCGGAGCACGGCGACGAGGAGAAGCAGCACGACGGCCCCGTACACCCAGGGCCGGTGTCCGATCCGCCGCACCGCCACCACCAGAAGCACCGTCAGGGCGGCCAGGAGCAGCGCTCCCATGGGCCCGTCGGGCCAGTCGACCCCCGCACCGGGCAGCCCGGCCCCGGTACGGGCCACCGACACGATCCACCCGGCAGGCCACCCCGCGATCCGCGCCAGCAGTTCGGCCACGGGCATGGCCACGGGGGCGACGGCCAGCGCCGCGAACCCGAGCACCGTGGCGGGCGCCACCGCGAACTCGGCCAGGAGATTGCACGGCACCGCCACCAGACTCACCCGCGAGGCCAGCAGGACCACGACGGGCGCGCACACCACCTGCGCCGCCTCCGCGGCGGCCAGCGCCTCCGCGAGCCTGGGCGGCACCCGGCGCCGGCGCAGCGCCTCGCTCCACCCCGGAGCCAGGGTCAGCAGGGCGCCGGTGGCCAGGACCGACAGGACGAAGCCGTAACTGCGGGCCAGCCAGGGGTCGTACAGCACCAGCAGCAGCACGGCGGCGGCCAGCGCGGGGATCAGGCTCCGACGCCGCCCGGTGCCGATGGCCAACAGCGTGATCAGGCCGCACGCGGCGGCCCGCAGCACACTGGGTTCGGGCCGGCAGACCAGCACGAACGCGAGCGTGAGTGCGCCCCCGAGCAAGGCGGTCCCCCGCAGCGAGAGCCCCAACCGAGGGGCCAGCCCTCCGCGTTCGGCCCGCAGCGCTCGGCCCGGCGGCCCGATGAGCACAACGAGAAGAATCGCCAGATTCGCTCCGGAGACAGCCATCAGATGTGTGAGGTCGGTCGCCCGGAACGCCTCCCGCAGGCCGGGGTCGACACGGCTGGTGTCGCCGACCACCAGACCGGGCAGCAGCGCCCGCGCGTCCGGCGCCAGGTCCTCCGTCGCCTCTCTCAGCCCCTCGCGCAGTGCGCCCGCCGTGCGCTGGAGCCCGCTGGGCGGACCGATGACGCGCGGCAACCCCTTCCCCTCGGGCCGCAGCACGGCCACGGCCCGTTCCCCGGCGTGCGCGGCCGGGGCCAGCCTGCCCGTGATCCGCAGCCGGGTGGAGGGCAGCAGCCGCTCCCACGGCCCGCTTCCCGCTTCGCCGGGCGTGACGACCACCAGGACCGGCGTCCGCAGCCGGGTCCTCGCACCGTCCGGCCCTGTCAGGCGGACGATCTCGGCGTCCAGGAGCAGGGACACGGGTGTGCTGCGGTCGCCCCGCACCCGGGGAACGGTCCGCCGGGCATCGGACGTGAGGACGATCTCCGCCTCGACGCGGGCGAACTCTCCGGCCAGACCGGGCACCGGCCCCTGCCGCGCCTCCGCCCGGTGCACCCCGGCCGCCACCGCACCCGCCGCTCCGCACAGCAGCACCGCCGCCAGCGCCGTGGCGGACACCGCCGGAAACCCGGCCCGCCCCGTACGCGCCCCTCCCGGCCCGGCCACGGGGTCACACAGCCGCGCCCCTCCACCCTGCCCGACCTCACCAGCGGCACCGCTCCCCGCCCCACCGGGACGCGCGCCGCCGAGCAGCCCGCCCGGCCTCTCGCCCCTCGCCCGCCCGCCGGCACCGGGCGGCAACGCCAGCAGCACCATCGCCGCCCCGACGCAGAGCACCACGCCCACGGCCACCCAGCGTCCGGGAGCGCCCAGGGCCGCTGCCGCGCCCGTCCAGGCCGCGAGCGCCGGCGGAACCAGACGCAGATCGAGCGGGCCCTCCTGACGCGGGTGGGACACCCCGAGCCGCAGCCCGGACGCCGCGTGAACGTCCCCGGCGTCTCCGGCCGAACCGGGGCCGGCGGGCCGGCCACCGCGCGTGTCAGCCCCGGGAACCGAGGGCCGACCACCGCGTGTATCCGCCCCAGGGACCGAAGACCGGCCACCGCCGGTGCCCACTCCCGGAACGCCCCCATCGGGGACCATGGACCGGCCGCCCCTCATGGCCGCACCAACGGTCGCAGGTCGGCGAACCGGCGGTCGCCGATGCCGTTGACTTCGCGGAGTTCGTCGACGGACCGGAAGCCCCCGTGCCGTAGCCGGTAGTCGACGATGTGCTGAGCCAGGACGGGGCCGACACCCGGCAGGGTGTCGAGCTGGTCGACGGTCGCACCGTTGAGGCTCACCGGCCCCGTGGCCCCGGCCCCGGTCCCGGTCCCGGAGACCGCCGACGCGCCGCCCGCCCCGCTCCCCGTACCGCCGGAGACGGCCTGTCCCGGCGGGGCCCCCACGACGATCTGCTCCCCGTCCACAAGGAGGCGTGCCCGGTTGAGGTCGTCGAGGTCGACCCCGGGGCTGGCTCCGCCCGCCGCGCGCAGCGCGTCCACGACCCGGGCACCGGGCGGCAGCTCCTGGATCCCCGGGCGGCGCACCTTCCCGCTGACGTCCACCACGATCCGGCCGCTGCCCGGCCCCGGACCCGCCACCGCTCCGCCGGTCGAACCGGTATCCGCGGCGCCGCCCGAGTCCGCGCCCAAGGCGCCCCCGTCCGCGCCGACCGCCTTCCCGGAACCCGCACCGCCACCCGTCTCCGCCAAGGGATCCCGCGCGGCCTCGCCAACGGCGACCCGCTCCGGGGCAGGTACGGAACCGGGGCGCGCGGCCCAGAATTGCGCCACGGCGAACGCGG
This sequence comes from Streptomyces sp. NPDC001515, assembly GCF_053597115.1. Classification (NCBI taxonomy): domain Bacteria; kingdom Bacillati; phylum Actinomycetota; class Actinomycetes; order Kitasatosporales; family Streptomycetaceae; genus Streptomyces; species Streptomyces sp. NPDC001515. The sequence goes on along the minus strand of NZ_JBSFHN010000011.1, from coordinate 134,674 downwards.
TCGCGGCGACCAGGACCACGCCCAGCGCGGCCAGGGTCCTCGGCTCCAGGCCGCACCTCAGCTGGAGCCACACCGGCAGCCGCTCCCGCAGCGCGGACCCGACCCGCGACCGCCATCCCGCGCCCTGCGCCCCGCCCTCGTCCCCGGCCTCCACCCCGGGCTCCGTCTCCGCCACGCCCCCCGCAGCCGCCCCCGGCCCCGGACCCGCGTCAAAGCCGGAGCGGACCCCAGGCCCGGGTCCAGCGTCCGCATCCACGCCCGCGCCCACCCCCGGCGGAGCTTGCGACCACGACTTCGACGTCCCCGCACCCGGCCCACGCACGGGAGGGGAAGCACCGCCCCCGTACAGGCCACCGGACATGAGCGCGTCCGCGCGGCTGCGCGAGGCGGCGGCGAGGGCGGTGCGGTGACGAGCCCGGCGCCGGCCGGGGCCGGTGCCCGCACCGGACCGCGTTCGCACGTCCGACGCGAAGCCCCGCCCCGGCCCACTGCCGGGACCGATACCGGGACGGCTGCCGGCAGTACGCACGGCACGACTGATTGCACGATGTGATCGGGAAGCCATGCCTCACGACGCTAGGCGCCTTCCCGAAATCCCGCTGAGCGCACAGAATTCCGGTGGAAAAGCCCGCAGTTGTGGATAACTCGGCCACCACGAAGAGTGATGTCACGGCCGGTCGGACAGACGGACCGCCAGGGCCGACCGGGCCTGCCCCGCAGCAGAACCGAAGCCGGAGCCGGAACACCGGACCGCATCCGCTCAGCGCGGCGAGACCACCGCTCCCAGCAGCCCCGGGCCGGTGTGCGCGCCGATCACCGCACCGACCTCGCTGACGTGGAGGTCGGCCAGGCCCGGTACCCGTTCGCGAAGCCTGTCGGCGAGGGCGTCGGCGCGTTCGGGAGCCGCGAGGTGGTGGACGGCGATGTCCACCTGCCCGTCCCCCGCCCGTTCGACGACGATCTCCTCCAGCCGGGCGATGGCCTTCGAGGCCGTGCGCACCTTCTCCAGCATCTCGATCCGCCCGTCGTCCAGTTGGAGGAGCGGCTTCACGGCCAGCGCGGAGCCGAACAGCGCCTGCGCCGCACCGATCCGGCCGCCGCGCCTCAGATAGTCCAGGGTGTCGACGTAGAAGTAGGCCGAGGTCGCGGCCGCGCGCTTCTCCGCGGCGGCCACCGCCTCGTCCGCGCCGCCTCCGGCCTCCGCCGTCTCGGCGGCGGACAGGGCGCAGAAGCCGAGGGCCATGGCGACCATCCCGGTGTCGACCACCCGCACCGGCACCGGCGCGTCCTTCGCGGCGAGCAGCGCGGCGTCGTACGTTCCGGAGAACTCCGCCGACAGGTGCAGCGACACGATGGCGCTCGCGCCCGCCTCGGCGACCGCGCGGTAGGTGGCGGCGAAGACTTCGGGGCTGGGTCGCGAGGTGGTGACCGACCGGCGCTTCTGCAGGGCCAGCGCCAGGGAGCGGGACGAGATCTCGGTGCCCTCCTCCAGTGCCTCGTCGCCGAGCACGACGGTCAGCGGCACTGCGGTGATGCCATGCCGTTCCATCGCCTGGGGCGGCAGGTAGGCCGTGGAATCGGTCACGATCGCGACATGGCGGGACATGAGCGGGAGGTTACCTCCCGGGGGCACGGCCCGGCAGTCCGACCCCGACCGAATGATCAGTTCCAGTCGCTTCGGGCCGCATCCTGCCACGTCCGGTCAACCGTCACGCGCGAAGCACCCGGAACACGTCCGGCCCCAGGGGCCGGACCGAGCCCGGCGTCCGCCTCGGCCACGGCCACGGCCACGGCCGTGACCCGTACCCTCTGCGCGCGAGGCACAACGTGGGACGCCCGACCCCTCACCGCCTGACGCGCGAACCCGCCCTCAGTTCGTCGTCTCCGGACGCGCCGTCTTCCGCCACGGATACTCCATCCCCCGCAACGTCTCCCCCGCCGTGATCGCCTCGGCCCGACCACCTCGCGCGCCCGGCTCCGCCCCCGCACCCGCGCTCGCCCCCGCAGCCGCAGCCTGAGCAGAACCCGCACCGGCAGCCACCCCCGGCCCCGCCACGGGCTCCTCCCTCGTCCAGTGCCGCAGCGCGCCGGCCTCGATGTCGATCTGCTCGTTCAGCGCGGCGAGATCGTCGTCGGCGAACTGCCGTGCACGGTCGCGGGCAGCCCAGCGCAGGGACTCCGCCGCGCGGGTGATCCGTGTGGTGCGCTCCTTGAGGTCGGGCAGGCGTGCGGCGACCGTCGCCTTGTCCGGCTCGCGCTCCAGGCGCTTCAGATCGTTCTCCAGCTCGTGGCCGTGCACACCGAGACGCTCGAAAAGGCCCAGGGACTCCTTGAGCGAGGGGTCCTCGGCCACGCCCGCCCGCAGGGCGTCCTGCGTGGCGCGCATCGAGGTGCGCAGGGACAGCCGGAGCTGGGCCAGCTCACCGCCGACACCGGCCTGTCCGTAGCTCTTGGCCTTGAGCGCGGTGTCCTCCACCGTGCGGCGGGCCTGGTCGATCGTGCGGTCCACACCCCGCTTGGCCGCCCCGACCACCTTGACCGTCACAAAGACGCCCAGGGCCAGGAAGGCCACGAAGAGCAGCCCCAGAATCAGGATCACGGCTTCCATGAGCGCCCCTCGGATGGTGTGGCGGCATACGGCACGGTTTCACCCGCTCCTCCACCGTAAACGGAAAGGGCAGGTTGGGGGTTCCCTCGGAACCCCCAACCTGCCCGTAGGGGAAAGCCCTCACACCCCCGGTCCGCGCGGACCGGGGCCGTCCCACCGGTCAGGCCGGGACGATGTTCACCAGCTTCGGCGCCCGGACGATGACCTTCCGGATGCCCGCCCCGTCCAGCGCGGCGACGACCGCCGGGTCCGCCAGGGCCAGGGCCTCCAGCTCCGCGTCCGCGATCGTCGGCGGGATCTCCAGGCGTGCCTTGACCTTGCCCTTGACCTGCACCACACAGGTCACGGTCTCGTCCACGACGTACGCCGGGTCGGCGACCGGGAAGTCCTGGTGCACGACCGACTCGGTGTGGCCCAGCCGGTGCCACAGCTCCTCGGCGACGTGCGGGGCCAGCGGCGCCACCAGCAGCACCAGGGACTCGGCGACGGAGCGCGGCAGCGGGCCGCCCGCCTTGGTCAGGTGGTTGTTCAGCTCGGTGATCTTGGCGATCGCCGTGTTGAACCGCATCCCCACCATGTCGCCGCCGACGCCGTCGATCGCCTTGTGCAGGGCGCGCAGCGTGTCCTCGTCGGGCTCGGTGTCGACGACGGTGACCTCGCCGCTCTCCTCGTCCACGATGTTGCGCCACAGCCGCTGCAGCAGCCGGAACTGACCGACGACCGCGCGGGTGTCCCAGGGACGCGACACGTCCAGGGGGCCCATCGCCATCTCGTACAGCCGCAGCGTGTCCGCGCCGTACTCACCGCAGATCTCGTCCGGCGTGACGGCGTTCTTCAGGGACTTGCCCATCTTGCCCAGGACGCGGGAGACCTTCTCGCCCTGGTAGTAGTACGCGCCGTCGCGCTCCTCGACCTCGGCCGCCGGAACGGCGATGCCCCGGCTGTCGCGGTAGACGAAGGCCTGGATCATGCCCTGGTTGAACAGCTTGTGGAAGGGCTCGGCGGAGGAGACGTGGCCCAGGTCGTGCAGCACCTTGGACCAGAAACGGGCGTACAGCAGGTGCAGAACGGCGTGCTCGGCACCGCCCACGTACAGGTCGACGCCGCCGGTCGGCTGTCCCTCGCGCGGGCCCATCCAGTACTGCTCGATCGCCGGGTCGACCAGCTTCTCGGAGTTGTTCGGGTCCAGATAGCGCAGCTCGTACCAGCAGGAACCCGCCCAGTTGGGCATGGTGTTGGTCTCGCGGCGGTACTTCTTCGGACCGGCGCCGTCGCCCAGGTCCAGGGTGACGTTGACCCAGTCGGCGTTCCGCGACAGCGGTGTCTCGGGCTGGGTGTCGGCGTCGTCCGGGTCGAAGGTGCGCGGCGAGTAGTCGTCGACCTCCGGCAGCTCCAGCGGCAGCATCGACTCGGGCAGCGGGTGGGCGATGCCCTCCTCGTCGTACACGATCGGGAAGGGCTCGCCCCAGTAGCGCTGGCGGCTGAACAGCCAGTCGCGCAGCCGGAAGTTGACGGTGCCCTCACCGACGCCGTGCTCGGTCAGCCACTCGGTGATCCGCGCCTTGGCGTCGACGACGCCCAGACCGTCCAGGGAGATCTCGTCGTTCGTCGAGTTGACCAGCTTCGCCTCGTACGAGGAGAAGGCGTCCTCCCACGTCGAGGGGTCGGTGCCGCGGCCGTCCGACGGCTCGACCACACAGCGCATCGGCAGCTCGAAGGCGCGCGCGAAGGCGAAGTCGCGCGCGTCGTGCGCCGGCACGGCCATGATCGCGCCGGTGCCGTAGCCCGCCAGGACGTAGTCCGCGATGAAGACGGGGATCTGCTCGCCGCTCACCGGGTTGGTCGCGTACGCGCCGGTGAAGACGCCCGTCTTGTCCTTGGCCTCGGCCTGACGCTCCACGTCCGACTTGGCCGCGGCCTGCTTGCGGTACGCGGTGACGGCCTCGGCCGGGGTGGTGTGGCCGCCGGTCCAGACCGGGTGGGTGCCCTCGGGCCAGGCGGCCGGGATGATCCGCTCGATCAGCTCGTGCTCGGGCGCCAGCACCATGTACGTGGCGCCGAACAGGGTGTCCTGGCGGGTGGTGAAAACGGTGACGTCACCGGCGCCGTCGACCGGGAAGACGACGCGGGCGCCCTCGGAGCGGCCGATCCAGTTGCGCTGCTGCAGCTTGATCGCCTCGGGCCAGTCCAGCCCGTCCAGGTCGTTCAGCAGCCGGTCCGCGTAGGCCGTGATGCGCATGTTCCACTGGCGCAGCTTGGCCTTGAAGACGGGGAAGTTGCCGCGCTCGGAACGGCCGTCGGCGGTGACCTCCTCGTTGGCCAGGACCGTGCCCAGGCCGGGCGCCCAGTTGACGGGGGCGTCGGAGGCGTACGCCAGGCGGTACTCGCCCAGGACGTCGGCGCGCTCCTTGGCGCTCAGCGCGCTCCAGTCGCGGCCGTCGGGGGTGGCGCGCTCACCGGACGCGAACTGCGCGACCAGGTCGGCGATCGGCCGGGCGCGGTCCGCGTCGGTGTCGTACCAGGAATTGAAGATCTGCAGGAAGATCCACTGGGTCCACTTGTAGTACTCGGACTCGATCGTGGCGAACGAGCGGCGCTTGTCGTGGCCCAGGCCCAGACGGCGCAGCTGCGCCGTCATGTTCGCGATGTTGGCCTCGGTGGAGATCCGCGGGTGCGTGCCGGTCTGGACGGCGTACTGCTCGGCGGGCAGGCCGAAGGCGTCGAAGCCCAGGGTGTGCAGCACGTTGTGGCCGCTCATCCGCTGGTGCCGGGCGTAGACGTCGGTGGCGATGTAGCCCAGCGGGTGCCCGACGTGCAGTCCCGCGCCCGAGGGGTACGGGAACATGTCCATGATGAACTTCTTGGGCTTGGCCGCCAGCGCGGGGTCGCCCGCCAGGTCACCGCTCGGGTTCGGCGCCTCGTACGTGCCCTCGGCGTCCCAGAAGTCCTGCCAGCGTGCCTCGATGTCGGCGGCCATCGCTGCCGTGTAGCGGTGCGGCGCAGCGGCCTCGGCTGCGGAATTCGTCTCGCTCATGATCCTCAAAGCTCCATCGATCGTCATCTGCCGGCGTCCACGTCTGCGGACACACGTCCACGGAAACGAAAAATCCCCTCGCACAGGAGGGGACGCCGCGCTGATGCCGACCAGGCATTCTCACCGGTCGGGACTGATCAGCGCGGCTCGCTAAGCAGAAGGCGTACGGCACGCATGGCGTCAGGGTACCGCACTGCCCCGGACGCCATCGGGTGCGGCCGCTCCGTGGGACACCTCTCGGGCCCCGGAGGACGCCGGCGCACGACCCGCAAACGCGTCGTGGGCCACCCGATCCGGATGGCCCACGACGTTTAACTTCTCTGTGGAGCTAAGGAGAATTGAACTCCTGACCTCCTGCATGCCATGCAGGCGCTCTACCAACTGAGCTATAGCCCCTTGCTGTGTTGCCCGGTCTCCCCGGCGACATCGAGAACATTACCGGTCACCCCTGCCGTCCACCAAATCGTTTCCGTCCGGCCTCCGCCGGGCCGGTCGGCGGGGGTCTCTCAGGCGGTGGCGAAGGAGTAGAAACGCTTCAGCGTGCAGTGCTCCTCCAACAGCCGGCCGTAGATCGGCTCGCCCTCCAGCTCCCGGTACGTCTCGATGGGGTCGCCTTTTATGATCAGCGCCCGCGCGCACTCCTCGCACCAGTACTGATAGTCCGCGTTGACGGGGTCCATGTCCCGGACGATGGGCGTACCGCTGCCGCACCAGTCGCACTTCCGCCTGTGTGCTCCCATGGATCAGCCCCGGCCGCGGCGGGAGGCCGTACGGGTGCGGGCTCGGCAGACACGGGGCAGGTCCGGGACGTGGTGGCGGCTCGCAGGCATCGCGCACTCCTCCCCGTTCGGTCCGTCTCCCCTCCGGCGGTCCGATTCTGCCATGAGCCCGCTACGGGGTCAGCCCGCCGGAGTTCCCGCCCGCCGCCGACCCCGTACGAGACCCACGAGCGCCCCCGCCGCGCCGGCGGTCGCCAGGGCCAGTCCGCACGCCCACAGCGCCGCTCCCGATCCCTGTGCGCCGGGGGCGTCCAGGCGGCCGAGGTAGAGGGCGCCGAAGGCGGCGACCCCGATCAGCTGTCCGAGCTGGGTGACCGTCACCAGCAGGCCGCTGGCGTCGGCGGCGTCCTGCGGCCGTACGTTCGCCAGGGCGCCCGTGAGCGTGGGGCTGAAGCCCAGCGCCACACCGGAGCCGAGCAGCAGGAACCCCGCGTAGAGGGCGGCCCCGCCGTCGCCGCCGTGGCGCAGTGCCAGGGCGGAGATCACCGAACCGGCCGCGGCCAGCACGAATCCACCGGGAATCAGGGCCTGCTGGAGCCCGGCGGGCCAGCGCCGCCAGGTCAGCCCGACGACGCCGAACACCGTGGCGGTCGGCACGCACATGAGCCCGGTGCGCAGGGCCGAGTACCCCAGCCCGCCCTGGAGGTGCAGGGTCAGGGTGAAGAGGGACCCCGCGTTGATGGCCATCACCAGCAGGATGCGCACGGCCGCCCGCGCGATCCCGGGGACGCGGAGCACGGCGGGCGCGATGAGGGGCGCGCCGCCGCGCGCGGCCAGTCGTGACTCGTACGCGGCGAACGCGGCGAGGAACGCCGCGGAGGCGAGCAGACAGCTCCAGGTCCAGGCCGGCCAGTCCAGTTCCTGGCCGAGCACCAACGGGACGGTGAGCAGGGTGACGCTCACGGCGAGGAGCACCAGACCCGTGGTGTCGAGACCGCGCTCGCGCGCCGCGCGCCGGGCCTCGCCACCGCGCGGCTCGGCCGGGAGCACCCGGGCCCCGAGCACCAGCAGGACCAGGCCGATCGGGACATTGACCAGGAAGGCCGGGCGCCAGCTCGTCCCGAACAGATCGGCGCTGACCAGCACGCCACCGACCACCTGCCCGGCCGCCGCGCCGATCGCCAGCACCGCGCTGTAGGCGCCGAGCGCGCGCACCCGGGCCGGTCCGGAGAAGGTCTTCTGGATCAGACTGAGCACCTGCGGGATCATCACCGCGGCGCCCACGCCCTGGAGCACGCGGAAGGTGATCAACTGCCCGGTGCTCATGGCCAGTCCGCAGGCGAGCGAGGAGGCCGTGAACACGGCGAGTCCGGTCAGGTACGCGCGCCCGTGCCCGAGCAGTCCGCCGAGGCGCGCGCCGGTGATCAGCAGGACGGCGTACGAAATGGTGTAGCCCGCCACCACGAGCTGCAACTGGGCTCCCGAGGAGCCCAGTTCCGTGCGGATCGTGGGTGCGGCGACATTGACGATGAACACGTCGAGCAGCGCCATGAACTGGGCCGCCAGCACCAGGGCGAGAAGGCGTCCGCGTCGGGTGTCGGTGCCGGGCGCTTTACTGGAAGGGGACCGGGGGGTCGTCGTCTCGGAGATCGTGGCCATGACCGCAAGGCTGGCCCTGCTCGCATACGGGTAACGAGAGCCTGCCGATGCTGGTACTGACAGCACCTGGCAACACCCGGGCGGGGCACCGACGATGGGGGCGTGACGACGGTGACGACACAGCGGCACGAGGCGACGGGGTCCGGCCGCAGGCCGCAGGCCGGGCGCAGACCGGAGCTCGCGGCGTTCCTGCGCAGCCGGCGGGCGCGGGTGACGCCCGCTGACGTGGGCATGCCCCCGGGCCTGCGCCGGCGCACCCCCGGGTTGCGCCGCGAGGAGGTCGCCCAGCTCTCGGGCGTGGGCGTGACCTGGTACACCTGGCTGGAACAAGGCCGTCCCATCAACGCGTCCCCGCAGGTCCTGGACGCGGTGGCACGGACACTGCGGCTGGATCCGCCGGAGCGCGAACATCTGTACCACCTGGCGGAGGTGGCGTACGCTCCGGGCCGGCAGGCCGACAACACGGCCGACGTGGGCGAGGAGATCCAGGGCATCATCGACGCCCTCGACCCCCACCCGGCCGTCGTCTACAACGCGCGGTACGACGTACTGGCGACCAACCCCGGCTACCGGGACCTGTTCGACGTGCCCGAAGTGACGAGCGCCGGGACCCGGAACGTGCTGTGGGTCCTGTTCACCGCGTCCGAGGAGACCTGCCCGGTCGTCCACCGCTCCCAGGAGCTTCCCCTCATGGTCGCGACGCTGCGCAACGCCTACGGCCGCCATGCGGGCGAGCCCGCCTGGGAGACGTTCGTGGCGCGGCTCTCGGAGGCCAGCCCCTACTTCGCCCGGCTGTGGCGCAGTGGGGACGTCACCCAGCCGGGACCGCGGGTGAAGACCTTCCGGCACCGCGCGGCGGCCTCCGAGATGCGGATGACCTCGGTCTCGCTCTCCGTCAACGGACTGCCGGAGTGCCGGATCGTCGTGTACACGCCCGCGGACGAGGAGAGCGCGCGGCAGCTCGCCGTGTTGCGGGCCGGAAGGCGTCCCTGAGGCCCCGATGGCGGCGGAACAAACAAAAATCCCGCCCCCTGGAGGGGACGGGATCCTGATTGTGGAGCTAAGGAGAATTGAACTCCTGACCTCCTGCATGCCATGCAGGCGCTCTACCAACTGAGCTATAGCCCCGCTGTCCGCTGTGTTTCCCTGCGTTTCCGCGCTGCGAACAAGAAGAACTCTAGCCTGTGACCAGCCGGAAAGTGAAATCCGGCCGGTGCGGGACCCGGACGCCGGGCGGGCGGCCGGATCAGGTGTCGTCGCCGAGCACCGGCTCGGGCAGGGTGCCCGCGTTGTGCTCCAGCAGGCGCCAGCCGCGGGCGCCCTCGCCCAGCACCGACCAGCAGCAGTTGGACAGCCCGCCCAGCCCCTCCCAGTGGTGCGCCTCCAGGCCCAGGAGGCGGCCGATGGTGGTCCGGATCGTGCCGCCGTGGCTGACGACGACGAGCGTTCCGCCGTCGCGCAGCTTGTCTGCGTGCGCCAGGACGACGGGGGCGGCCCGGTCGGCGACCTCGGTCTCCAGCTCGCCGCCGCCGCGCCGCACGGGCTCGCCGCGCTTCCAGGCGGCGTACTGCTCGCCGTACAGCCCGACGATCTCCTCGTGGGTGAGGCCCTGCCAGGCACCGGCGTAGGTCTCGCGCAGCCCCGGGTCGTGGTCGACCGGGAGCCCGGTGAGCGAGGCCAGCTCGGCCGCGGTGGCCGCCGCCCGGCTCAGGTCGGAGGCCACGATGGCGTCCGGCCGGAGCGAGGCGAGCAGCCGGGCGGCCCTGCGGGCCTGGCCGACGCCGGTCTCAGTCAGCTCGATGTCCGTGGAGCCCTGGAAGCGGCGCTCCAGGTTCCACGCGGTCTGGCCGTGGCGCCAGAGGACGATCTTGCGGCCCCGGCCGCTTCCGGTGCCGTTCAGCTCGCGTCGCCTTCCGTGCCGCCGGTGAGCTGTGCGTGCTCCTCGGCCTTGCCGCGGGTCTTCACGGCGTCCTCGGGAAGGGCGATCTCGGGGCAGTCCTTCCACAGGCGCTCCAGCGCGTAGAAGACGCGCTCCTCGCTGTGCTGGACGTGGATGACGATGTCGACGTAGTCGAGGAGGATCCAGCGGGCGTCGCGGTCGCCCTCGCGGCGGACGGGCTTGGCGCCCAGCTCCTTCTGGAGCCGCTCCTCGATCTCGTCGACGATCGACTTGACCTGGCGGTCGTTGGGGGCCGAGGCCAGCAGGAAGGCGTCCGTGATCGACAGCACGTCGCTGACGTCGTAGGCGATGATGTCGTGCGCGAGCCGGTCGGCGGCCGCCTGGGCGGCGGCGTTGATGAGCTCGATGGAGCGGTCCGTGGCGGTCACAAGGTGGCTTTCGTCGGCGGTCGGATGCACCCCTCGGAGAGGGGCCGAGGAACGGCCGGCCCTCTCGGGCGGGGCCGGGGACCGGCCTCGCGAGCCCGGTCCCGGGTCCTCGGTACCTTCCCAGGATCTCACGGACCGCCGACAGTCCACGCAGTCGCGGTCCGCGCGGGCCGGCGGGCACGGCCCCGGGGCGTCCGGGAGCCGTGCCCGCGCGTCCTACTCGATCGTGAAGTCCTTGCCGAGGACGACCGAGACGTCCGCGTTCCCCGCGGGCTTGCCCTGCTTGACCGCGCCGGCGGGCAGACCGAGCGTCTTGGCGACCTCGGTCGCCTTCTGCTTGTCGGCCGCCTCCCGGTAGAGGACCTCGGAGGAGGAGACCGTGTCCGACTTCCCGCTGTTGACGAAGGCGTAGCCGCCGTTGACCAGCTTGATCCGGGCGGACTCCGTGCCCCGGTCGTCGCCGGTGCCGTTCTTGATGCCGACCCGGACCGCCGCGTCGGCGGACGGGGCCTTGACCGTGCCGCCCAGGATGTCCTTGACGACGCTGTCGGTGGCCGCGTCGGTGAGGGTGCCGTCGTCCTGGACCGGCAGCAGCGCCGTCTTGTAGTCGCCGATCTTGGCGTGCTGGGCCAGTTTGGCGAGCGAGGCGCCGAGGTCCTGCTCGGGCAGCGAGGGGTCGAGGATCTGGGCCAGCGTCTGGACCGTGACCGTGGCGGCCTTCGGATCGTCGGAGATCTTGCGCAGCACTCCGCGCATGACCTCGCCGAACCGCATCAGCTGCTTGGTCTCGGCCTCGGCCGGGCCCCGGTAGGTGGCGTAGGCCACGGCCATCGGGCCGCTGAGCGTCTGCGCCTCGCCCTTCTTCACCAGCGGGGCGTCGCCCTTCTTGCCGTCGGGGACGTCGGTGTCGGTGTCGATCTCGATGTTGCCGACCAGGTCGACCAGGTTCTCCAGATACGGGGTGTCGAGCCGCCAGGTGCCGCTGATGTGGGTGCCGAGCAGGGTGTCGATCGACTCGCGGGTGCCCGCGGTGCCGTCGTCGTCGACGGACTTGCCGAGCGTGGTGGTGACCCCGTCCTCGTCGGAGACGGCCAGCGAGTTGGGCAGCAGGACGGTGGTGCCCTGCTTGGTGGTGACGTTGTCGACGAGCAGGGCGGTGGAGGTGCCGCCGCCCTTGGTGTTGTGGAGGTGGACGACGATGACGTCCCGCTTCTGCGGGCCGGCCGTCGTGGCGCTCTCCTTGTCGGACGAGGACAGGCCCGGGATCTTGTCCGCCGACCACAGATAGCCGACGCCGCCGAGCACCACGAGGGCGGCCACCACGATCAGCGCGACCATGCGGTTGTGGCCCCGGCGGCGCGCCTCCTCACGGCGTTCGCTGCGGCTCTCGGTGAACTTCAGCCAGTCGATGACGTCCTCGGAGTCCTCGTCGGGCTCCTCGATGAACGAGAACTGCTCGGTGCGGTAGTCGCGCTCGGCCCGGCGGGGGCCCGGAACGCCCGCGTCCGGCTCGGCGGCGGAGGGCGGCTGCGGCGCGACGGGGGCCGGCCGCGGCATGGCGGGGGGCTGCGGCGGTGCCTCCGGGGCTGCGGCCTGCTGCTGCTGTGGGATGCTCCACTGCTGCGTGGTGTCGACGGCGGCCGGCTGCTGGCCGGTGTCGTAGCCGTAGCCGCCGTCGTAGCCGTAGCCCTGCTGCTGCGGGGCCATCGGCTGCTGGACGCCGTAGGGGTCGTACGGCTGCGGCGGGGCCGGGGGCTGCTGCTGGGCGTACGGGTCGTAGCCGTAGCCCTGCCCGCCCTGGGGGGCCTGCTGCGGAGGCTGCGCCTGGTGCGGCTGTTGCTGCGGCGCGTACGGGTCGTACTGCTGCTGCACGGGCTGCTGGTACACCGGCTGCCCGTACTCGTCGTAGCCGATGATCTGCGGCTGCTGGTAGTACGGGTCGTACGGATTCTGTCGGTCGTTCACCGGTGCCCCTCTCCGCCCCTCATTCGCCGCGGTACAGCTGGCGTTTGTCGATGTAGCGGACCACGCCGTCGGGCACCAGGTACCAGACGGGCTCCCCCTGGGCGACCCGCTCCCGGCAGTCCGTGGAGGAGATCGCGAGCGCGGGCACCTCCACCAGGGAGACGCCTCCCTCCGGCAGCCCGTCGTCGGTGAGCACGTGTCCCGGCCGTGTCACTCCGATGAAGTGGGCCAGCGAGAAGAGCTCTTCGGCGTCGCGCCAGGTGAGGATCTGGGAGAGCGCGTCGGCGCCGGTGATGAAGAAGAGGTCCGCGTCCGCGTGCAGCGCGCGCAGGTCCCGCAGGGTGTCGATCGTGTACGTCGGCCCCTGCCGGTCGATGTCGCTGCGGCTGACCGAGAACTGGGGGTTGGACGCGGTCGCGATGACCGTCATCAGATAGCGGTCCTCGGCCGGGGAGACGTGCTTGTGGCTCTTCTGCCACGGCTGCCCGGTCGGGACGAAGACCACCTCGTCGAGCTGGAACTGGGCGGCCACTTCACTGGCCGCCACCAGGTGTCCATGATGAATCGGGTCAAACGTCCCGCCCATCACGCCGAGTCGGCGTTTTCCGCGGCCAGTAGGCACTTCCTGCTCTCCCATGCGTGCAGAGCCTACTGGCACAGCCGTGCGATCCGGCCTCAGCGGTCGCGGTTGAAGCGCGTGGTGATCCACAGCAGGAGGAGAAGCGCGACAAAGGCACCGCCACCGGTCAGGAGGGGGCTGAGGCTTTCGTGGTTGCCACCGTGCTCGCCCTCGGCGGCGACGGTGACCAGCTGGTGTGCGGTGCTCGTGAGGCTCATCTTCGGCAGGACCTATTCGATCGGGAGCGGGGGAAGACGTCGCGGACATCGTATGCGGGCGTCCCGGGCACGCTCACGCCGACTCAGTCGTTGTTGTCGTCGCCGCGGTATCCGCGCAGAAGGAACCAGGCCAGCAGGGCGGCTCCCACGAGCGATGCGACCAGCACGACCCGGATCGTGTTGCCCGGTCCCTGACCCTCGGATGCGGCGGCGATCAGAGCAACGGTGTGCGGCATGTCGGGCGTCTCCTCAGTTATCCACAGCCCCCCGCACACCGTAGCCCCAGCACCTAGGCTGGTGGCGTCAGGGGGGCGAGCGACGTCTCGTACGAACAGGGGGCCCATTCATGACCGAAGGCAGCCACGAGAACCACGAGCGGGTGCCGAGCAGGCAGCGCCGGCGCTTTCCCGGGATCTCGTCCCGGGCGTACGAACACCCGGCGGACCGGTCGGCCCTGGTGGCCCTGCGCAAGCTCAGCGGGTTCGACACGGTCTTCAAGGCGCTGAGCGGCCTGCTGCCGGAGCGCAGTCTGCGACTGCTCTTCCTCTCGGACTCCGTCCGGGTGAGCGACGCCCAGTTCGCCCATCTCAACGACATGCTGCGCGACGCCTGTTACATCCTGGACCTGGAGAAGGTCCCGCCGATGTACGTGACGCAGAATCCCCAGCCCAACGCGATGTGCATCGGCCTGGACGAGCCGATCATCGTGGTGACGACCGGCCTGGTGGAGCTGCTCGACGAGGAGGAGATGCGGGCGGTCGTCGGCCACGAGGTGGGCCACGCCCTCTCCGGCCACGCGGTGTACCGCACGATCCTGCTCTTCCTCACCAACCTCGCCCTCAAGGTCGCCTGGATCCCCCTGGGGAACGTGGCGATCATGGCCATCGTCACCGCCCTGCGCGAGTGGTTCCGCAAGTCGGAGCTGTCGGCGGACCGGGCCGGGCTGCTGGTCGGCCAGGACATCCGGGCCTCGATGCGCGGGCTGATGAAGATCGCCGGGGGCAACCACCTCCACGAGATGAACGTGGACGCGTTCCTGGCCCAGGCCGACGAGTACGAGAAGTCCGGCGACCTGCGCGACTCCGTGCTGAAGATCCTCAACGTGCTCCCCCGTTCGCACCCCTTCACCACCGTGCGCGCGGCCGAGCTGAAGAAGTGGTCGGAGACCCGCGACCACCAGCGGATCATGGACGGCCACTACCCGAGGCGCGACGAGGACAAGGACACCTCCGTGACGGACTCGTTCAAGGAGTCCGCCTCGCACTACGCCGATTCGGTCCGCAGCAGCAAGGACCCGCTGATGAAGCTGGTCAACGACATAGCCGGCGGCGCCGGGGACCTGGGCGGCAAGCTGCGCGACAAGTTCACCGGAGCGGCGGGCGCGAAGCGGCCCGGGACGGCCGGGAACGGGGCTACGGACGGCTCGCCGGGGCCGTCGGACTCCGAGGGGACCGAGGGGCCTCGGGGGACCGGGAAGGACTGACCTTCAGCGTTCCGCAGACGGCGGCGGGCCGGCCCGTGGCGTAGGGGTCGGTGCCCGCCGGGGCCCGGGGGTCGGCCCGGTGGCCTGCCAGCAGCGGGCGCAGGGTCCCGGTGGTGTCGGCCGCGCAGGACTGCGGTCCCGCCTCGACGTAGCTGGTGCGCACCTCCAGCCGGTGCAGCCGGACGTCCTCCCGGTCGAAGCGGAAGCGCGTCTCCCGGTGCACGGTGAACAGCGAGGCGCCCCCGGTGGGCCGCGGCCCGGAGGCCGCCGGATGGAGCGCGTAGGTGAAGGTGTGGTCCGCGACGACGTCCAGGGCGTCGGCCGCCTCCTCGGTGTAGGTCAGGGTGCCCCGGACCCGGATCTGCGGATCGGCGGTGACGACGGCCGGGTCGAAGCGGACCAGCCAGCCGGTCGCGGCGTGCCGTCCGTCGTCGTCGGGCTCGTTCATGCTCCGCTCGAACTGGGCCGTCTGGCCCGGGTCGAGCAGGGACTGCACGGGCCGTACGGCGGCGGAGCCGAGGACGTCGGGGTCGAGGGCGGAGGCCACGAGGTAGTCCTTGACGGTGGAGAGCGCGGCGTAGACCTGGTTCTCGGTGAAGTGGTCGGTGCGCCGGGCGCCCGGGAGGGTGATGCCGGCCTCGCCCTTGGGGTGGGCGGCGGCGGGGCTGCCGGCGAAGAGCGAGGCCGGGGTGCCGGCGGGGACCGTGCCGGTGGGGGCGAGGGGGACGATCGTCATCCGTAGCGGCTCGGCCGTTCTGGTGACGGGGTTCTCGTAGGGGCGGCGGAAGCCCATGAAGACGGCGGTGCCGAAGGCCAGGGCGATGAGGAGGAGCAGGGCGAGCGCGGCGCGTGAGCCGTTGCGGACGGTGCGGCCCGGGAGGCTCCGTACGGCACGGGCGTGTTCGCCCATGCGTTCCTGGGCGGAGAACTCCTGGAGCCGGGCGGCCCGGACGAAGGACTCGTCGAAGACCAGGGAGCGGTATTCGTCGTCGCCCGCGCCGTGCTCCGAAGGGCTCTCGGGTGAATCTCCGCGGTCTGCCATGACTTCTCCCGACTCCACGCCACCGACCGGGGCCGACGGTGCGCCCCTTCCGGCCGAGGTGCTCCGGACAGGTCCCGTCCGGCACGCGGGGGGCGTGCGTGGACAGGTGAGAAGCCCCCTCGCCGAGCGGACGAGGGGTCATATCTTCAGAGTAGGTCGATTGCGACGGAGGTAAACGCGGGGACGGGTGGGAACTGTCCCGGAGTTCGCCCGCGCGGACGGATGCGTCCGGGGGACGCGGCGGCCGTCAGGGGGTGCGGGGGACGGCGGAGACCAGCGGGCGCGGGGGGCCGTCGGCGGCGGACGGGGCCGTGCCGGGGGCCGACGCGCTCGGGGCCGGAGCGCTGTCGACGCCGCTCGTGGCGGGCGGCGGGACCTGGTCCTGCCGGTCTCCGGAGGTGTTGCGGTAGACGGCGCTGAAGGCCAGGGCGATCATGCCGACGCCCATCAGCACGGCCAGCAGCCAGGCGACCGGGCGGTGCCAGTGCGCGGTGCCCCGGTAGGGGCGCAGGGCGCCGCCGTGGCGGCCGTAGGGGCCGTCCTCGGAGAAGTCGTCCGCGTCCAGGGGGTCGCCGTAGGCGCGGCCGTAGCCGCCGCCCGTTCCGTACCCGTCGTCGTAGAGGTCGTCGTCCGGCGAACCGGCGCCCGCGCGAGCCCGGAAGGCTTCGGCGCGCGCCTCCGCTGCGGCCGTCAGGCGCTCCACGGCGGTCGGCTCGTGGAACTCCGCGGCCCGCACGAAGTCCTCGTCGAACACCACGGAGGCGAAGTCCTCGTCAGCGCCCCCGCGGTCGTCGTCGGGCTCCCAGCCGTTCGGGAACGGCTTGCCCCCCACGTCGTCCGGCACGGCTTCAGCCTAGACCCGTGCGGGGGTTTTGGGCAGGGAGACGGCGTATTCGACGCGTACCGGCCGTCACCTCACATGGCCGTCGCCGGTCACGATGTACTTGGTGGAGGTCAGTTCGGGGAGGCCCATCGGGCCCCTGGCGTGCAGCTTCTGGGTGGAGATGCCGATCTCCGCGCCGAAGCCGAACTGCCCGCCGTCCGTGAAGCGGGTCGAGGCGTTCACGGCCACGGTCGTCGAATCCACCAGCTGGGTGAAGCGGCGGGCGGCGGCCTGCGAGGTGGTGACGATCGCCTCGGTGTGGCCGGAGGACCAGAGCCGGATGTGGGCCACGGCCGCGTCGAGCGACTCCACGACGGCGGCGGCGATGTCGTAGGAGAGGTACTCGGTCTCCCAGTCCTCGGGCGTCGCGGGCACCACGGTGGCCTTGGACCCCTCGCCGTACGTCAGGACCGTCTCGTCGCCGTGCACGGTCACCCCGGCATCGGCGAGCGCGTCCAGGGCCCGGGGCAGGAAGGCGGCGGCCACGTCGCGGTGGACGAGCAGGGTCTCGGCGGCGTTGCAGACGCTGGGGCGCTGCGCCTTGGAGTTGACCAGGATCTCGACGGCCATGTCGAGGTCGGTCTCGGCGTCCACGTACACATGGCAGTTGCCGGTGCCGGTCTCGATGACCGGGACGGTGGACTCCTCGACGACGGTGCGGATCAGGGAGGCGCCGCCGCGCGGGATGAGGACGTCGACCAGGCCGCGCGCCCGCATGAGTTCGCGCACGGAGTCGCGGTTCTCGCCCGGCACCAGTTGCACCGCGTCGGCCGGGAGGCCGGAGCCGCCGACCGCGTCGCGCAGCACCCGCACGAGGGCCTGGTTGGAGGAGCGGGCCGAGGAGGAGCCGCGCAGCAGCACGGCGTTGCCGGACTTCAGGCAGAGGGCCGCGGCGTCCACCGTCACATTGGGCCGGGCCTCGTAGATGATCCCGACCACGCCCAGCGGGACGCGGACCTGGCGCAGGTCGATGCCGTTGGGCAGGGTGGAGCCGCGCACCACCTCGCCGACCGGGTCGGGCAGGGCCGCCACGTCCCGGACGTCGGCGGCGATGGCCCGGATCCGTTCGGGGGTGAGGGTCAGCCGGTCGACCACGGCCTCGCTGGTGCCGGCCTCGCGGGCCCGTGCCACGTCCTCGGCGTTGGCCGCCAGGATGTCGCTCGTGCGCACTTCGAGCGCGTCCGCGATCGCCAGCAGCGCGTCGTCCTTCGCCGCGCGCGGAAGTGGCGCGATGTCGGCTGCCGCGGAGCGGGCCCGGTAGGCGGCCTGGGCGACCGGGGACAGGTTGTCGTACGGCGAGAGCGTGGTCATGCCCCGCAGCGTAGTGCGCGGGGCGAGGCCAACCGGTACATATCCCGTGATGCGAGACGGCCGCCGCGGCCCGCCCGGCGGAGCGGTCAGTACGGGTGCACGCCGACCGGGGCGGCGGGCGGTGGCCCGTACCCCTCGGCGACCCGTTGGTGGTACGTCTCGCGGTCGATGACCTCCAGGCCGACGATCTCCCAGGGCGGGAGGCCCGCGCTGGAGCGGTGCTCGCCCCAGAGCCGCAGGGCCACCGCCGCCGCGTCGTGGAGGTCGCGGGCCTCCTCCCAGTAGCGGATCTCCGCGTGGTCGTTGGCGTAGCGGCTGGTCAGCAGGAAGGGGTGGTCGTGCGCGAGCTGTTCGAGGCCGCGTCTGACCTCCTTGAGGGGGACCTCGTTCCCGGAGACGCAGAGCGTGATGTGCCAGAGCCGGGACGGCGGCCGCTGTGGCGCGGCCGCCGGTTCGGGGCCGGTGGTCCGCCCCTCCCTGCGGTCGGCCGGTCCGCTCTCGCAGCCGGGGCCGGTCCCGACGCTGGTCAGGGCGCGGCCTCCCGTTCCTCGGGGCGGCGCCCCCGGGCGCGCTCGTCTCACCGGCGGCCTCCTGTGAATGTGGTGCTGTGCGGTCCTTCGCGGTGTCCCTGCAACAAAGTGGACCAGTCCGCGGGCCGGGATGGGGCGGTTTTCGTGAAGGTCTCCTTACTGAGGCTGGACTTTCAGCCGTTTCGGGGTCCGTCAGCCGTGCAGGACGACGAGATCGTCCCTGTGTACGACCTCGCGCTCGTAGGCGGGGCCGAGTTCGCGGGCCAGATCGCGGGTGGAGCGGCCGAGGAGCTGCGGAATCTCCTTGGCGTCGAAGTTGACGAGACCGCGGGCGACCGGGTGTCCGCGCAGGTCGCGCAGTTCCACCGGGTCGCCCGCGGTGAACTCGCCCTCGACCGAGGCGATCCCGGCCGGCAGCAGCGAGCTGTGGCGTTCGACGACGGCCTGGACGGCCCCGTCGTCCAGGGTCAGCGAGCCCTGCGGGGTGGAGGCGTGGGCCAGCCAGAGGAGCCGGTCGGCGGAGCGGCGGCCGGTGCGGTGGAAGTAGGTGCCGGTGTCGCGGCCCGCGAGGGCGTCGGCCGCGTGGCTGGCCGAGGTGAGGACGACGGGGACGCCGGCCGCGGTGGCGATGCGGGCGGCCTCGACCTTGGTGACCATGCCGCCGGTGCCGACGCCGGCCTTGCCGGCGCTGCCGATGGTGACCCCGGCCAGATCGGCGGGGCCGGTGACCTCGGCGAGGCGGGTGGTGCCGGGGATGCTCGGGTCGCCGTCGTACAGGCCGTCCACGTCGGAGAGGAGGACCAGCAGGTCGGCGCGGACCAGATGGGCGACGAGCGCGGCGAGCCGGTCGTTGTCGCCGAAGCGGATCTCGTCGGTGGCGACGGTGTCGTTCTCGTTGACGATCGGCAGCGCGCCCATGTCCAGGAGCTGGTCCAGGGTGCGGTAGGCGTTGCGGTAGTGGGCGCGGCGGCTGGTGTCGTTGCTGGTCAGCAGGACCTGGCCGACGCGGATGCCGTAGCGGGCGAAGGAGGCGGTGTAGCGGGCGACCAGGAGTCCCTGGCCGACGCTGGCGGCGGCCTGCTGGCGGGCCAGGTCCTTGGGGCGGCGGTGGAGTCCGAGCGGCGCGAGTCCGGCCGCGATGGCGCCGGAGGAGACGAGGACGACCTCGCGCTCGCCGCCGTCGCGGACCTTGGCGAGGACGTCGACGAGGGCGTCGACGCGGTCGGCGTCCAGGCCCCCGGCCGCCGTGGTGAGGGAGGAGGAACCGACCTTGACCACGATCCTTCGGGCCTCGCTGACGCCCTGCCTTGCCCCTGACACCCGCATCCCCCTGGTTGGCCGCTCGATGGACCCCGCAATCTACGCGAGCGCGGATCGCGGCGCCTTCGCGTTCCGCACCGTGGACCCGCTTTCGTCCCGTTCCGTACCGTTCCGTATCCGTTCGGCACCCCGGCTCGTTGCACGAGACGGCGCCCGACGGCCGGGCGGACTCCAGGAACAGGACGTGATCGCATGCGCCAGCTCTCCATCCCCGGGGCCTGGGTGCACGAGCCCCGGCTCATCCCCGACAGCCGGGGCAGCTTCCACGAGTGGTTCAGGGCGGCGGATCTGGGGGCGGCGGCGGGACACGGGCTGGAGCTGGCGCAGGCCAACTTCTCCGTCTCGCGCCGGGGCACGCTGCGCGGGGTGCACTTCGCGGACGTGCCGCCGGGCCAGGCGAAGTACGTGAAGTGCGTGCGGGGCGCGGTGCTGGACGTGATCGTGGACGTGCGCACGGGCTCGCCCGGTTTCGGGCGGTGGGAGGCGGTCCGCCTCGACGACACCGACCACCGGGCGGTCTACCTCGCGGAGGGACTGGGCCACGCCTTCATGGCGCTGACCGACGACGCGGCCGTCCTCTACCTCTGCTCCGAGGGCTACGCGCCGGGCCGCGAGCACGGCGTGGACCCGCTCGATCCGGCGCTGGGCATCGACTGGCCCGAGGACATCACCCCGCTGCTCTCTCCGAAGGACGCGGCGGCGCCCTCGCTGGCCGCCGCCGAGGAGCAGGGGCTGCTGCCCTCGTACGCGGCGTGCGAGGCGTACTACGCGCGGCTGCGGGCGGGTGCGGCGGAGCTGACCGGGGCGGGGCGCTGACCGGGGCGTTCGGCGGCGAGCAGGGCCGGGAACGCCTCCGCGAGGGCGGCGCGCCAGTCGCGGAGGGGTTCGATCCCGGCGGCGGCGAACCGGTCGTGCCCGAGCACGCTGTACGCGGGCCGGGGCGCCGGGCGGGGGAAGGCCCCGGTCGTGGTGGGGCGCACCCGGCCGGGGTCGGCGCCCAGCAGCCGGAAGATCTCCCGGGTGAAGCCGTACCAGGTCGTCTCGCCGGTGCTGGAGCCGTGGTAGACGCCGGGGGGCGCGGTGGCGTCGAGGGCGGCGCGGCCGAGCCGGATCAGCCGGGCGGCCAGGTCGGCGGTCCAGGTGGGCTGGCCGCGCTGGTCGTCCACCACGTCGAGGGTGTCCCTGACGCCCTCCAGCCGGATCATGGTGCGGACGAAGTTGGCGCCGCCCGCGCCGTAGAGCCAGGCGGTGCGCACGACGTAGCCGGTGTCGGGCAGGGTCTGCAGGACGGCCCGTTCGCCGGCGAGTTTGGTGCGGCCGTAGGCGGTGCGGGGGCCGGTGGGGTCGTTCTCGCCGTAGGGGCGGGTGGCGTCGCCGGCGAACACGTAGTCGGTGGAGACCTGGAGGAGGACGGCGCCGTGCGCGCGGCATGCCTCGGCGAGGACGGCGGGTCCGGTGCCGTTGACGCGCAGGGCCTCCGCCTCCCGGCTCTCGGCCTCGTCCACGGCGGTCCAGGCCGCGCAGTTGACCACGACGGCGGGGCGGTGGACGGTGAAGGCGTCGGCCACCCGGACCGGATCGGCGATGTCCAGGACGTCGCGGCCGGCCGCGACGGCGGTGACGCCTTCCCGGGCGAGGGCGGCCAGCAGGTCCTGGCCCAGCATTCCGGCGGCGCCGGTGACCAGCCAGACGGGGTTCACAGCGCGGCCCTCTCCTTCAGCGGTTCCCACCAGGCCCGGTTGTCGCGGTACCAGCGCACGGTCTCGGCGAGGCCGGTGCGGAAGTCCTTGCGAGGCGCGTACCCCAGCTCCTCGCGGATCTTGGTGCAGTCGACGGAGTAGCGCCGGTCGTGGCCCTTGCGGTCCTCGACGTGGACGACGGCGGTGTCCCAGTCGGCCTCGCACGCCTCCAGGAGCAGCCGGGTCAGCTCCTTGTTGGAGAGTTCGGTGCCGCCGCCGATGTTGTAGACCTCGCCCGCGCGGCCCCGGGTGCGGACGCGTTCGATGCCCTGGACGTGGTCGTCGATGTGCAGCCAGTCGCGGACGTGCGCCCCGTCGCCGTAGAGCGGGACGGGCAGGCCGTCGAGCAGATTGGTGACGAAGAGCGGGATGACCTTCTCGGGGAAGTGGTGGTGGCCGTAGTTGTTGGAGCAGCGGGTGACCCGGACGTCGAGTCCGTGGGTGCGGTGGTGGGCGAGGGCGATCAGGTCGCTGGACGCCTTGGAGGCGGAGTACGGGGAGTTGGGCGCGAGCGGTTCGCTCTCGGTCCAGGAGCCCTCGTCGACGGAGCCGTAGACCTCGTCGGTGGAGATGTGCACGAAGGTGTCGATCCCGGCCCGGTGGGCGGCGTCGACGAGGGTGTGGGTGCCGACGACGTTGGTACGGACGAACGCGGCGCCGCCGTCGATGGAGCGGTCCACATGGGACTCGGCGGCGAGGTGCACCACCTGGTCGTGCTCGGCCATGAGCGCGCCGACGAGCACGGGGTCGCAGATGTCGCCCCGGACGAAGGAGAAGCCCGGGTGGTCGCGGACCTCGTCCAGGTTGGCGGGGTTGCCGGCGTAGGTGAGCTTGTCGAGGACGGTGACGGAGACGTCGCCGGGGCCGTCCGGGCCGAGCAGCGTCCGTACGTAGTGGGAGCCGATGAATCCGGCGCCGCCGGTCACCAGGAGGCGGGTCGTCATGAGGAGATCTGCACCTTGCTGTGGTCGCCGAGGACGAGTCGGTGGGCGGACGGGCTGCGCGGGGCGGGGGTGACCTCGACGTCGTGGCCGATGAGGGACGCCTCGACGCGGCGGACCCCGTCGATCGAGGCGCCGCGCAGCACGATGGAGTACTCGATCTCGCTGTCCTCGATGCGGCAGTTCTGGGAGACCGAGGTGAACGGGCCGACGTACGCGTCGCTGATCACCGACCCGGTCCCGATGACGGCGGGCCCGACGATCCGGCTGCGGGTCACCCGGGCGCCCGGCTCCAGGCGCACCCGGCCGATGATCTCGCTCTCGCCGTCGACGTGGGCGCCCTCGGTGCACGGTTCGACGCTCTCCAGGACGGTCCGGTTGACCTCCAGCATGTCGGTGACGTTGCCGGTGTCCTTCCAGTAGCCCCGGATGAGCGTGGAGCGCACGTCGCGTTCCCGGTCGATCAGCCACTGGATGGCGTGGGTGATCTCCAGTTCGCCGCGCCAGGAGGGGTGGATGGAGCGGACGGCCTCGTGGATGGCCGGGGTGAAGAGGTAGACGCCGACGAGGGCGAGGTCGCTCTTGGGCTCCCGGGGCTTCTCCTCCAGGGCCACCACCCGCCCCTCCCCGTCGAGTTCGGCGACGCCGAAGGAGGACGGGTCGGGGACCCGGGTCAGCAGGATCCGGGCGTCGGGCCGGTCGGTGCGGAACCCCTCGACGAGGCCGGTGATGCCGCCGACGATGAAGTTGTCGCCGAGGTACATGACGAAGTCGTCGTCACCGAGGTAGCGGCGGGCGATCAGCACGGCGTGGGCGAGGCCGAGCGGTTCGGACTGGGGGATGTAGGTGACGTCCAGGCCGAAGCGGGAGCCGTCGCCGACCGCCGCGCGGATCTCCTCCTCGGTGTCCCCGACGATCATGCCGACATCGGTGATGCCGGCCTCCGCGATGGCTTCGAGCCCGTAGAACAGCACGGGCTTGTTGGCCACCGGGACGAGCTGCTTGGCCGAGGTGTGCGTGATGGGGCGGAGCCGGGTGCCTGCCCCGCCGGAGAGTACGAGAGCCTTCACTGTTTCAGCCCCACGGTGAGTCGGCGGTTCCGTCGCGGCTGCGACCCGCCGACCCTACTGATATTCGGCGCACGGTCCGCGCCGAAACGTCCACGGCCGCCCGCTTGCCGACACATCCGGGGGAAATGCGCCGGTCCCCCGTAACCGAAACGCTTCTTCCGCTCCCCCGGACGCCCGGACGGAAAAGGAATGCGCGGGCCGCGGTCGAAAGGAATACCGACATGCGGAATTCATCGCGGCCCGGATGTCCCGCGACGGTGGACGCCACCGGCCTCAGGGGTGGCGCAGCCGCCAGCCCTGCCAGGCGGAGGCGATCATCTCGTCGATGCCGTACCGCGCGGACCAGTCCAGTTCCGTACGGATGCGGTCGGCGGCGGCGACCACGCGGGCGGGGTCGCCGGGGCGGCGGGCGGTGACCTCGGGGACGACGTCCGTACGGCCGGTCGCCTTGAGGATCCGCTCGACCATCTCGTGCACCGAGCTGCCCTCGCCCCGGCCGATGTTCAGCGTGAGGTCCGTGCCGGGTCCGGCGTCCGCCAGCCGGCGGGCGGCGGCGAGGTGGGCGGAGGCGATGTCCTCGACGTGGATGTAGTCGCGGACGCAGGTGCCGTCGGGCGTCGCGTAGTCGTCGCCGAAGATCCGGGGGCCCTCGCCGGCCTCCAGGCGCTCGAAGACCATGGGGATGAGGTTGAACACGCCGGCGTCGGCCAGCTCGGGCGAGGCCGCGCCCGCGACGTTGAAGTAGCGCAGCGAGGCGCAGCGCAGTCCGTGGGCCGCAGCGGCGGCGTGGATCAGCCACTCGCCGACCAGCTTGGTCTGCCCGTACGGGCTCATGGGCGCGCAGGGGGTCTCCTCGGTGACGAGGTCGACGTCGGGCATGCCGTAGACGGCGGCCGAGGAGGAGAAGACGAGCCGGTCGACGCCCGCGTCGACCATGGCCTCCAGCAGCACCTCCAGACCGGTGACGTTCTCCCGGTAGTAGTAGAGGGGGCGCTCGACGGATTCCCCGACCTGCTTCTTGCCTGCGACGTGCACCACACCCGTCACGGTGTGGTCACGGATCGCCGCGTCCAGCGTCGCCCGGTCCAGCACGCTGCCCGTGACCAGCGGCACGCCGTCCGGCACGTTGGCGGCGGTTCCCGTGGACAGGTCGTCGTACACGACCACGGGCAGTCCACCGGCGAGCATCGCCCGCACGACGTGCGCACCTATGTATCCGGCCCCGCCCGTAACCATCCAGGTCATTCTGCGCGTCTCTCCCTCTGTACGTGGTCCTGCGTGGGGTCACCCTACGCGCCCGGAAACCGAATCAGACAAATATGACCCAACAGTATTATCGTGCGATACAAGACCTTGTCCGGACGGCATCCGGGGCACATCCCGGGTGAAGCCGGACACCCTTGGATGAAGCCGGGGCAAACACAAGGCCACAGCGGGCCGATGTCAATCAATTACGCTGTTCAGGTGCTCGGGCGCTCCCCCATGATTCCGCGGTGCGAATCGGCGCCTCGCACGGACCCTGCGGACAGCTCTCTGGACTGGTGAAGGATGCCTCGACTGACACTCATCGTGCCTGCGTACAACGTGCAGGGGTATGTCCGGGAGTGCCTCGACTCCGTGCTGCGGCAGGACTTCACCGACTTCGAGGTCGTCGCCGTGGACGACTGCTCGCCGGACAACTCCGGCGCCATCCTGGACGAGTACGCGGGCCGCGACCCCCGGGTCCGGGTGCTGCACCTCAGCGAGAACGTGGGCCTGGGTCACGCCCGCAACGCCGGAATGGAGCAGGCGACCGGTGACTATCTGCTCTTCCTGGACAGCGACGACACCCTGACGCCCGGCTCGCTCTCCGCGATCGCCGCCCGGCTGGCCGAGACGGACGACCCCGACGTCCTCATCTACGACTACACCCGGACCTACTGGGACGGCCGGCTGCTGCCCAACCAGCGCGCCGATCTGCTCTCCCGCCCCGGCCCGGACGTCTTCCCGCTCTCCGAGCGCCCCGAGCTGCTGGACCTGCTGCAGATCGTCTGGAACAAGGCCTACCGCCGGGACTTCGTCGAGGCCCACGGCTTCCTCTTCCCCACCGGCTACTACGAGGACGCCCCCTGGACGTACTCCACGCTGGTCACCGCCGAGCGCATCGCCCTGCTCGACCGCACCTGCGTGCTCTACCGCCAGCGGCGCGAGGGCGGGAACATCCTCAAGACGGTCAGCCGCAAGCATTTCGATGTGTTCGACCAGTACGACCGCGTCTTCGCCTATCTCGACGAGCGCCCGGAACTCGATTCCTGGCGGCCGGCCATTTTCCGCAAAATGGTCGACCACTATCTCACCGTTCTGGAAAAGCCGGGCCGCCTCCCGAAGGGTGCGCGGTCCGAATTCTTCCACCGGGCGGCCGCCGACTACAAACGACGGCTGCCCGAGGGTTTCGAGCGTCCGGGCGGCGGCCGCGGATACAAGTACGCCCTGCTCGGCATGGACTCCTACTCCGGTCTGACCGGGGTCACCCGGGCCGCCCGGGTGCGCAACCGGAGCCGGGCGCGCGGCGCCGAACGCGTCGGGCGCGCCAAGCGGGCCGCGATGCGGATGATCTACCAGTCGCAGCTGCGGCTGCCGCTGGACCCGAACCTCGCGGTCTTCTCCGCCTACTGGAGCCGGGGCTACTCCTGCAACCCGGCGGCGATCGACGCCGAGCTGGCCCGGCTGGCGCCGCACATCCGCAGGGTCTGGGCGGTGCGCGCCGAGCACGTGAAGCGGGTCCCCAAGGGCGTCGAGACGGTCGTCGTCGGCTCCCGCGAGTACTGGACGGCGCTGGCCCGGGGCACGTACTTCGTCAACAACGTGAACTTCGCCGACGCGCTGGTCAAGCGCGAGGGGCAGATCCACCTCCAGACCCACCACGGCACCCCGCTGAAGACGATGGGCCTGGACCAGGCGAACTACCCGGCCTCCACCAGCATGGACATGGAGGACCTGCTGCGGCGCTGCGACCGCTGGGACTACAGCGTCTCCTCGAACCGCTTCTCCACCTCGGTGTGGGAGCGGGTGTACCCGTGCTCGTACACCTCGCTGGAGACCGGCTACCCGCGCAACGACGTGCTGATCAACTCCGGTGCCCGCGAGGTCGCGCAGGCCCGCCGCGAGCTGGGCGTGGCGGACGGTTCCACCGTCTTCCTCTACATGCCGACGCACCGCGAGTACCAGAAGGAGTTCACCCCGCGCATCGACCTGCCGAAGCTGGCCGAGGAGCTGGGCCCCGACGTCACGCTGCTGGTGCGCGGGCACTACTTCTACAAGCCCACCGGCAGGCTCGCCGAACTCCAGGCCAGCGGCCGGGTCGTCGACGTCTCCGCGCACCCGGTCGTCGAGCAGCTCTACCTGGCCGCCGACGCCCTCATCACCGACTACTCCTCGGCGATGTTCGACTACGCCAACCTGGACCGGCCGATCGTGATCTTCGCCGACGACTGGGACACCTACAAGGTCGTCCGGGGCACGTACTTCGACCTCATGGCCGAACCGCCCGGCGCCGTCGCCACCAGCCAGGAACAGCTGACGGAGATCCTCCGCTCCGACGAGTGGCACAGCGAGAAGTCCGCCCGCTTCCGCAGCGCCTTCCGCGAGCGCTTCTGCGACTTCGACGACGGCCACGCGGCCGAGCGGGTCGTACGCCGGGTGTTCCTCGGCCAGCAGGACGAACTCCCGCCCGTCGTCCCTCTCGAGGACCGCTCTCCCGCCCCGTCCCCTGCCCAGGCCCTCGAACTGGCCGCGCGGGTCTGACCCAGAAGGAAGAACACACACCATGGCCCCTCGGCTCAGTGTCATCGTCCCCATCTACAACGTGGAGCACTATCTCCCGGCCTGTCTCGACTCGTTGGCCGCACAGACGCTCCGCGAGATCGAAATCCTGATGGTGGACGACGGGTCTCCGGACGGTTCCGCGGCCATAGCCGCGGAGTACGCCGACCGCGACTCCCGGTTCACCCTCATACGGAAGGAGAACGGCGGTCTCGGCGCGGCCCGCAACACGGGCATCGCGCACATGTCGCCCGACGCGGAGTTCCTGACGTTCGTCGACAGCGACGACGTCATTCCCTCGGACGCCTACCGGCTGATGATCGCGAGCCTCGACGAGAGCGGCTCCGACTTCGCCACCGGGAACGTCTTCCATCTCCGGGGCGAGAAGTCCTGGCAGGTCCCGCTGCTCAAGATGCTGGCGGGCGAGGCGCGCCAGCGGACGCACATCTCGGAGAACCCGAAGCTCGTCGCCGACCGCATCGCCTGCAACAAGGTGTTCCGGCGCACCTTCTGGGAGAAGCACGGGTTCGCGTTCCCCGAGGGCATCCTGCACGAGGACATCCCCGTCGTCCTGCCCGCCCACTACCAGGCGGAAGCGGTCGACATCATCGGTGAGCCGACGTACTTCTGGCGGCTGCGCGAGGGCGAGTCGGCGCCGTCGATCACGCAGCGGCGCCGGGAGCCCCAGGCGATCCGGGACCGGGTCACCGCGGTGAGCCTGGTCAGCGACTTCCTGACGCAGCACCCGAGTCCCGAGTTCGCCGAGTACAAGCGGCAGTACGACGACCGCGTGCTCCGGGACGACCTCCGGCTGTTCCTGCGGGTCCTTCCCGACGCCACCGCGGAGTTCCACGAGGCGTTCCTGGAGGCCACCAACCGCTACCTGGACACGATCGACCCGCAGATCGTCATGGCGCTGCCCGCGGACCTGCGCGTGCAGTGGCTGCTCGTGCGCAAGCACGCCATGCCCGAGCTGATCGCCCTGCTGGCCTCGCAGCGCCGCAAGGACCCCGTCGAGGTCTCCGGCGGCTTCCGGAAGTACGCGAGCTTCGCCCCTCTGGAGTCGAGCGCCGTCGAGCTGCCGAAGGCCGCCCTGCGCATCGACCGGGACCTGGACCTGCGCGCCCCCCTGCGCTCGGTCGAGTGGCGGGACGGCAAGCTCGTGCTCTCCGGCGACGCCTGGATCGACAAGATCGACATGTCGTCGAAGCGCAGCAGCATCAAGGTCCTCCAGTTCAAGCGGGACCAGTCGCGGCGCCGGCTGTTTCTGCCGGCCAGGAACACCCACCGTCCCGAGGCCACCACCGGCTCCGGCCAGAAGCGCTACAACTACGACTGGGCCGGGTGGGAGCTCGAACTCGACCCCGCGAAGCTCCGCAAGGGCGGCACCTGGCAGGAGGGGCTCTGGCACGTCGGCATCAACGTCTACTCCTCGGGCCTGGTGCGGCGCAGCGGTGTGTGGGCGCGCGGCGGTTCGGCGGCCAACTTCCCGCCCTACCAGTGGCTCGACAAGGACTTCCGGCTGCTCCCCAGCGTCGAGCGCAGCGCGCTGAAGCTCCGCATCGAGCGGGTCCGCGCTCTCATCACCGACCGCCGTCTCGACGGCGACCGGCTGGAGATCGTCGGTGAGCTGCGGGTCCCGTTGCAGCAGGGCGAGACGCTCGTCCTGCGGCTGAAGAACCCCAAGAGCGGTGAGATCAAGCGGTTCCCGGCGACCGTGGGCCGGACCGGCGACACGGTCACGTTCAGGGCGCACGTACCCCTCACCGAGGTGGCCCTGCTCGCGACCGACGCGACGGACGAGACGACCCAGCCCGGACGGCGGCTGTGGAGCACGGCGCTGATCGCCACCGCTCCCGACGGCACCGAGCGCGAGTTCAGCAGCGTCGTCCGGGAGAACCTGGCGGACCTCCGCTTCGACCTGCCGGAGAGCTTCGGCGCCGCGGGCGCCCATCAGGAACTCGCGCTGGTCTCGGGCAACAACGGCTATCTGAAGATCATCGGCCGCTCTCGGCGTGCCGTGATCACCGCCGTCGCCGAGCGCGGCGGCCAGATCGTCGTCACCGGCCGTACGAGTCCCAAGCTCGTCGGCGCCGCCCTGCTCCTCAAGGCCCGCAGCCGCTTCGACGAGCGGACGACGACGGTCGAATGGTCCCAGGACGGGACCTTCACCGCCTCCTTCGACCCGTCCGTCATGGGCGGTTCGGGCCAGGTCCCGCTCAAGGCGGGGCGGTGGAACCTGTTCCTGCGGTCCGAGGACGAGAACATCCCGGACGTCGCCTTCGTCATCGACCGGCTGGCCGTGGCGCAGTTCCCGCTCCACACCGAACTGGGCGGCCGGCGCTACTGGTTCGAGCACCGCTGGGGCGACTTCCCCCAGCTCAACTGCCGTTCCGAGCTGAGCGACATGGAGCTCGGTCCGTACCGGCAGTTCCAGCTGCGCCGCGAGGTGTACGAGCCCGGCCGTGAGAAGCCGCTTCTCGACCAGGTCTTCTACCTGAGCTACAACGGCAAGCAGTACTCGGACAGCCCCCGGGCCATCCACGAGGAGCTGCTGCGCCGCGGCGACGACCTCAAGCACCTGTGGGCCGTCCGGGACGGCCAGGTCGTCCTGCCGCCGACCGCGGAGAAGGTCCGCATGTGGGGACGCGAGTGGTTCGAGGCCCTGTCCCGGTCGCGCTACATCGTCACCAACGGGCACCTGCCCGAGTGGGTCGTGCGCCGTCCCGGCCAGGTGATCGTGCAGACCTGGCACGGCACGATGCTGAAGAAGATCGGCCACGACATCGAGACGCTGCACTTCGACCGCGAGTACCAGAACCGCCTGGCGCTGGAGGCGAACAACTGGAGCCTGCTCGTCTCGTCCAACCGGTTCAGCACCCCCATCCTGAAGCGGGCCTTCTCCTACGACGGGGAGATCCTGGAAGCCGGCTACCCGCGCAACGACTACCTCTACTCCCCCAGCCGGGAGACGATCGTCGAGCAGGTCAAGGCGAAGCTCGGCCTGCCCGCCGGCAAGAAGGTCGTCCTGTACGCACCGACCTGGCGCGACGACCAGTCGCACAGCGCCGGCCAGTACCGGTTCGATCTGCGGCTGGACCTGGAGGACGCCCGCCGTCGGCTCGGGGAGGACCACGTCCTGCTGATCCGCCGCCACTCCAACGTGGTCGACGCCGTGCCGGGGGCCGGGAACGGCTTCGTCTGGGACGTCTCCGAGTACCCGGACATCGCCGATCTGTACCTCGCGTCCGACATCATGATCACCGACTACTCGTCCGTGATGTTCGACTACGCGCACCTCAAGCGGCCGATGCTCTTCTTCACGTACGACCTGGAGCACTACCGCGACACGCTGCGCGGGTTCTACTTCGACTTCGAGAAGGACTCGCCCGGCCCCCTGGTCCGCACCTCGGCCGAACTGATCGACTCGATCCGGGACATCGACAGCGTCTGGCCCCGGTTCAGCGAGCGCTTCGACCGTTTCCACCACCTGTTCTGCGACCTGGACGACGGCGCGGCCTCGCAGCGCGTCATCGACCGCATGCTGGAGCAGGCGAAGGAGCCCGAGGCCGGCAAGTAGCACCACCGCACAGGGGCGGGCCCCGGAGGATCTCCTCCGGGGCCCGCCCCTGTGGCGTACGTCCCGCCCTACGCGCGCACGTCCACCGTCTTGAAGGCCAGCTGCGAACGCGCCGTGAAATACGGCCGGATCTCGATCCCGGAGACCGGGCGCTCCTCGGGCGCCGCCTTGCGGTTCAGCCTGCGGCTCACCTTGTCCAGCAGGCTGGGCTTCGGCACCGGTACCGGGATCACCGGCCGGGGGAAGGTGAACACCCCGATCGGTTCCAGGACGTCGGTGGCCAGCTTGCCCAGCTCGACGCGTTCGGCGCCCTCGGCCGGCCGCAGCCACATGTCCCAGATCAGCTCCGGGCCCTCGTGCTCGGCCACCAGCCGGCCGAAGTCCACCCGGGCCGTGATGCGCGTGCCCTCCACGGCCACGACCGGGAAGGTCAGCACCTGCTCCTTGTTCCTGCGGTTCACGGCCTCCAGCGCGGCGGACCGGCCGAGCTCCACGCCCCAGCAGCCGGCATCCACCTCGGCGGACTCGGTGGTGACCATCAGGGAGTCGACCTCGACGTGCGCCTCCCGCACCACGCTCCGGATCCGCAGCCGGTCCATCTCCCCCCGGTGCGGCAGCAGCAGCTCCAGCGCCGGCACGCCGCCCTCGCGGGGCAGCGGGACGTTGAGCAGGTCGCGTACGTCGCAGCCGTAGCCGTCGACGGTGAGGGGGACCTCGTTGCCGTCCTGGGCGCGGACGGACAGCTCCCAGGTGCCCTCGGGGAGGCCGCCGTGCCAGGGCACCACGGCGGAGCCGTCGGGCTCGATGGCGAAGCGTTCCTCGACGGGGTTGCGGCCGGTGCGGCGGCAGACGATCTCGGCGCCGTGGCCCTCGGGGGGCAGGGTGCCGACGTCGATGTGGACCGAACCCATGGCGTCCACCTGGGCGGTGGCGGTGGTGGGCAGCGCGCGACGGGCGGCAGCGTCGTGCAGGATCGCCTCGAACCGGGCGCAGCTGGCGGGTTCGTGGAAGCGCACGGCGTTGCGCACGGCGGCCGCGCCCATGCGCTTGCGGCGCTCGTCGTCCTCGACCAGTTCGAGGATGGCCTCGGCCATGGCGGCGGTGTCGCCGCGCGGGACGATGAGCCCGTCCTCGCCGTGGGTGATGATGTTGCGGGGGCCGTGGTCGGCGTCGGTGCTGACGACGGGGAGAC
Source organism: Streptomyces sp. NPDC001515 (assembly GCF_053597115.1). Lineage (NCBI taxonomy): Bacteria > Bacillati > Actinomycetota > Actinomycetes > Kitasatosporales > Streptomycetaceae > Streptomyces > Streptomyces sp. NPDC001515. The sequence continues at coordinate 102,632 of NZ_JBSFHN010000011.1, read as the reverse complement.
CGGCCGCCATCGCCTCGACGATCACATTGCCGAATGCCTCGCGCTTGGACGGCAGCACGAAGATCGAGCCCTTGCTGAACTCGGGCGAGACCGGCGCGGCGGGTCCCATCAGGGTCACGGTGTTGTGCAGGCCGAGGGTCTCGATCTGCTTGCGCAGATTGGCCTTCTCGGTGCCGCCGCCGTAGATCCGCAGCCGCCAGTCGGGGCGCTTGGCCACGACCGTGGCGAAGGCGTCGATGACGGCGGCGAAGTTCTTGTTCTCCTTGAGCAGACCGGCCGCGATGACGACCTTGTTGGTGCTCTTGGACTGGACGGGGGCGGCGGGCACGCAGTTGGGCATGACGGCCAGGCGGTTGCGCACGCCCGGCACCAGGTTGCCGATGCTCACAACCTCTTCGGGGGTGAGCGCGGTGAGCGCGTCCAGCGAGTGGTACGCCTTGAAGAGCCGGCCCTGGTAGTACTTCGCGTAGATCGAGGGCATGGAGTGCTCCTGCGTGACCCGCAGGTAGTTCCCCTCGGCGTACGAGAGCATGATCGTGTTGCGGGGGCTGGAGCTGACCACGACGTCCGCGTCGGTGGTGGCGAGGAATTCGAGCAGCCGCAGCTCGGCCAGCCGGCTGACCACGGGCTTCTTCTCGGCCGGATCGACCGGGTACACCTTGGGGAAGACCTCGATCAGCGGGTCGTCCAGGTCCGAGGTCGGCGAGTGCTTGCGCAGATCGGTCAGGACCCGCACCGAGACCCTCGGGTCGAGCGGGAAGTACGACTCGTCCCGCACCTTGCGAAGGGCGACGATCTCCACCTCGTGCCGGGCGGCGAGCGCACCCGCGAGGTTCTGCGTCGCGCTCACCACTCCGCCCATGTGGCAGAGGTCGCGCACCAGAAATGAAATCTTCACTTGCGTCTTTCGGCTGGGCCGCGTCGCGCGGCAGTCCCAGGGCAGCCTCGCGCGGCGGTCACCACGCTCCCCCTACCCCCTCGGCTGGTGCGAGGGCAGGCCCCCGCACCAGGAAGACGGACAGGAAGGTCACAGGGTTGTGCAGGGGGTGAAAGTTTATCGAATCTTTGACCATAGCGTACCGGGCAGTGGGATGACGTACGAAACCCCATCACATCACCGTACGCCCGTTCGGCAAAAGGGGTGTGTCCCCCGTACCGGACCGGCCGGCGCGAGGGACACACCCCTGAGGGAACCTCGTTACGCGAACGGATCGAAGTCCTGGAACTCCTGGCCGGCCTCGTCGCGCTCCGCCTCGCGATCGCGGCGCCGCTGGGCGGCCGGGCGCGGCTCCTCCAAGCGGTGGTCCTCGCCGCGGCGGCCGAGCATCTCCGCGCCGGCCGTGACGGTCGGCTCCCAGTCGAAGACGACCGCGTTGTCCTCGGCGCCGATGGCCACGCCGTCACCGGCGCGGGCACCCGCCTTGCGCAGCTCGTCCTCGACCCCGAGCCGGTTGAGCCGGTCCGCGAGATAGCCGACGGCCTCGTCGTTGTTGAAGTCGGTCTGGCGCACCCAGCGCTCCGGCTTCTCGCCGCGCACCCGGTAGATGCCGTCGTCCTCCAGCGTGACGGTGAAGCCGGTGTCGTCCACGGCCTTGGGCCGGATGACGATACGGGTCGCCTCCTCAACGGGCTTGGCCGCCCGCGCCTCGGCGATGATGCCGGCCAGCGCGTAGGACAGCTCCTTGAGACCGGTGCGGGCCACCGCCGACACCTCGAAGACGCGGTAGCCGCGGGCCTCCAGGTCGGGGCGGATCATGTCCGCGAGGTCCTGGCCGTCCGGGATGTCGATCTTGTTGAGGACGACGACGCGGGGCCGGTCCTCCAGCCCGCCGTACAGCTTCAGCTCCTCCTCGATCATGTCGAGGTCGGAGACCGGGTCGCGGTCGGACTCCAGCGTCGCGGTGTCCAGGACGTGCACGAGCACCGAGCAGCGCTCGACGTGGCGCAGGAACTCCAGGCCGAGGCCCTTGCCCTGGCTGGCGCCGGGGATCAGTCCCGGGACGTCCGCGATGGTGTAGACGGTGGAGCCCGCGGTGACCACGCCCAGGTTGGGGACCAGGGTGGTGAACGGGTAGTCGGCGATCTTCGGCTTGGCGGCCGACAGGACCGAGATCAGCGAGGACTTGCCCGCGCTCGGATAGCCCACCAGCGCGACGTCGGCGACGGTCTTCAGCTCCAGGACGATGTCCCGGGCCTCGCCGGGCTCGCCCAGCAGCGCGAAGCCGGGGGCCTTGCGCCGGGCGGAGGCCAGTGCCGCGTTGCCGAGTCCGCCCCGGCCGCCCTGGCCCGCGACGAAGGCGGTGCCCTGGCCGACCAGGTCGGCCAGCACGTTGCCGGCCCGGTCCAGGACGACGGTGCCGTCCGGCACGGGCAGGACCAGGTCCTGGCCCTCCTTGCCGGTGCGGTTGTCGCCCGCGCCGGGCTGGCCGTTGGTGGCCTTGCGGTGGGGGTGGTGGTGGTAGTCGAGCAGCGTGGTGACGTCCTGGTCGACGACCAGGGTCACATCGCCGCCGCGGCCGCCGTTGCCGCCGTCCGGGCCGCCCAGCGGCTTGAACTTCTCACGGTGGACGGAGGCACAGCCGTGGCCTCCGTTACCCGCGGCGACATGCAGTTCGACGCGGTCCACGAAGGTGGTCATGGGTGGAACCTCCAGTTGCTCCGTACAGAAAAGTCTCGCGCGTGCGCCCCCGGAGGGGCAACACGCGAAAGGCGGACCCACTTCCCGTCAAGGAAGTGAGGTCCGCCTCCACGTCATCACGCTCGACGAGCGCCGGGGATTCAGCCGGCGATCGGAACGATGTTCACCACGTTACGGCCACGGTGGGTGCCGAACTGGACCGCACCGGCGGCCAGCGCGAACAGCGTGTCGTCGCCGCCACGGCCGACGCCCGTGCCCGGGTGGAAGTGGGTGCCGCGCTGGCGGACCAGGATCTCACCGGCGTTGACGGCCTGACCGCCGAAGCGCTTCACGCCGAGCCGCTGAGCGTTGGAGTCGCGCCCGTTCCGGGTGGACGATGCGCCCTTCTTGTGTGCCATGTGTTCTCAGTCCCTTACTTCGCAGCCGCGGGGATACCGGTGACCTTGATCGCCGTGTACTGCTGGCGGTGACCCTGGCGACGGCGGTAGCCGGTCTTGTTCTTGTAGCGAAGGATGTCGATCTTCGCGCCCTTGTGGTGGTCCACGACCTCGGCCTGGACCTTGATGCCGTCCAGCACCCACGGGTCGCTGGTCACGGCGTCGCCGTCGACAACGAGCAGGGTAGAGAGCTCTACCGTGTCGCCCACCTTGGCAGTGGAAATCTTGTCAACCTCAACGATGTCGCCGACAGCAACCTTGTGCTGGCGACCACCGCTGCGCACGATGGCGTACACGCGGATCTCACTCTCACTCGAAGCGGAAACCCCTGATGCCAGCCGCCCACACGGGCCGGGGCCCGCGATGATCCGGATCGGACGAGCGGCCTCTCCCGTACGAGCGGGAGGTCAGTGCTCAGAGGTGTGGCGAACAAACGCCGAGGGTCAAGGTTACGGGGCCCGGACAGCCCGGTCAAACCGGGCCCCGGCTCAGGCCCCGGCAGCCTCGGTGTACGCGGCGTAGGCGTCCCGGATCCGGTCCCGGGACAGGCTCAGGTGCTCCAGGATCGTGTAGCGGCCCGGCCGGGTGCGGGGGGCGAACTCGACGACGGAGACGAACTCCTCTGCCGTGAACCCGATCTCCTCCGCGGTCACCGGCAGACCGTGCCGCCGCAGCGCCCCGGCCATCCGCGCCGACTCCGCGTACGCGCCCCGCAGATGCATCGCGAACGCCGCGCCCAGACCGCACTGCTCCCCGTGGCTGGCCGCGCGCTTGGGGAAGAGCAGGTCGAAGGCGTGGTTGATCTCGTGACAGGCGCCGGAGGCGGGACGGCTGTCCCCCGCCACCGACATCGAGATGCCGGTGAGCACCAGCCCCTCGGCCAGCACCTGGAGGAAACCGTCGTCGCCGAGGGACCCGGGGTGGCGCAGCACGGCCTCGCCGGCCTGCCGGGCCATCGCCGCCGAGAGTCCGTCGATGTCCTCGCCGTTGACCCGGTGGGCCAGCTCCCAGTCCGCCACGGCCGAGATGTTCGAGAGCGCGTCGCCGATCCCGGACCGCACGAAGCGGACCGGGGCCTCGCGGATGACGTCCAGGTCGATGACGACGGCGATCGGGTTGGGGACGCCGTACGAGCCCCGGCCCGCGTCGTTGTCCAGGGTCGCCACCGGGGAGCAGAGGCCGTCGTGCGACAGGTTCGTCGCGACGGCCACCAGCGGCAGGCCGATGCGTGCCGCGGCGAACTTGGCGCAGTCGATGATCTTGCCGCCGCCGAGCCCGACGACGGCGTCGTACCGGCCGGACTTCATGGCCTCGGCGAGGCGGACGGCGTCGTCGAGCGTGCCGCCGCCCACCTCGAACCACGAAGCACCCGGCAGGCTGTCCGAGAGCCGCTCGCGCAGCGCCCGGCCGGAACCCCCGCTGATCGCCACCGCCAGCTTGCCGGAGCCGGAGATCCGCTGATCGGCGAGGACCGTCGCCAGATCCGCCAGAGCGCCGGCCCGGATGTCGACGACGACCGGCGCGGGTATCAGCCGGGTCAGTACTGGCACGCGATCTTCCTGCCCTTGGCGAGGTCGTCGTGGTTGTCGATCTCGACCCACTTGACGTCGCCGATCGGTTCCACGTCGACCTTGAAGCCGCGGTTGACGAGCTCCTGGTAGCCGTCCTCGTAGTAGAGGTCGGGGTCGCGCTCGAAGGTGGTCCTCAGCGCGTCGGCCAGCTCCTCGGCCGCCTCGCCCTCGATGAGGGTGACGCCGATGTACTCGCCGGTGGCCTCGGCCGGGTCCATGAGCTTGGTGATCCGCCGAACGCCCTTGCCGTCCTCGACGACGACCTTCATCTCCTCGTCCGCGAGGGTCTTCACCGTGTCGAGGGCGAGGATGATCTTCTTGCCCTCGCCGCGGGCGGCGAGCAGCGTCTTCTCGACGGAGACCGGGTGCACGGTGTCGCCGTTGGCGAGGATGACACCGTCCTTGAGGGCGTCGCGGCCGCACCACAGGGAGTAGGCGTTGTTCCACTCCTCGGCCTTGTCGTTGTCGATCAGCGTGATGCTGACGCCGTACTTCGCCTCCAGGGCGGCCTTGCGCTCGTACAGGGCCTCCTTGCGGTAGCCCACGATGATCGCGACGTCGGTCAGGCCGACCTCGGCGAAGTTGCCGAGCGTCAGGTCGACGACGGTCAGGCTCTCCTCGTCGCCCTCGGGGCCGACCGGCACGAGGGCCTTGGGCAGGGTGTCGGTGTAGGGGCGCAGACGGCGGCCTGCGCCGGCCGCCAGGATCATGCCGATCATGGGGTGTCTCCTCGGTCTCGGTACGGGATGTCTCGGATGGGGTGCGGACGCCGGGCGGCGGCGCTCAGAGCTCGGTGGACACGAAGCCGCGCAGCCAGTCGCGGAAGTCGGGGCCCAGGTCCTCGCGTTCGCAGGCGAGCCGGACGATGGCGCGCAGATAGTCGCCCCGGTCGCCGGTGTCGTAGCGGCGGCCCCGGAAGACGACGCCGTGCACCGGGCCGCCGAGCTTCTCGTCCATGGCCAGCTGCTGGAGCGCGTCGGTGAGCTGGATCTCACCGCCCCGGCCCGGTTCGGTGTCGCGCAGCACCGCGAAGACGGCGGGGTCGAGGACATAGCGGCCGATGACGGCCAGATTGCTGGGGGCGTCCCCGCGCTCCGGCTTCTCGACCAGTCCGGTCACCCGGACGACGTCGTCCTCCGCCGTGGTCTCCACCGCCGCGCAGCCGTACAGGTGGATCTGCTCGGGGGCGACCTCCATCAGCGCGACGACGCTGCCGCCCTCGCGCTCCTGGATCTCGGTCATCCGGGCGAGCAGCGGGTCGCGCGGGTCGATCAGGTCGTCGCCGAGCAGGACGGCGAAGGGTTCGGCACCGACATGGGGCTCCGCGCACAGCACCGCGTGGCCGAGGCCCTTGGGGTCTCCCTGCCGGACGTAGTGCATGGTCGCCAGGTCGCTGGACTCCTGGACCCGGACCAGCCGCTCGGCGTCGCCCTTGCGGGTGAGCGCCGACTCCAGCTCGTAGTTCCGGTCGAAGTGGTCCTCCAGGGCCCGCTTGTTGCGCCCGGTGATCATCAGGACGTCGTTCAGCCCCGCGGCGGCGGCCTCCTCGACGACGTACTGGATCGCCGGCTTGTCGACGACCGGCAGCATCTCCTTGGGAGTCGCCTTGGTCGCCGGCAGGAACCGGGTACCGAGCCCGGCGGCGGGTATGACGGCCTTCTGGATCTTGTGCATGTACGGGGACTTCCGTGTCGGGTACGGGGGCGGCCCGGCGCCGGAACGCAGCCGGCCGGCCCCGTGGCGGGACCGGCCCGACTGCGTCGCGCGCGGTGCCGGGGCCCGTACGGGGGCCGGTCGCCGTGGCGCCGGCCCCCGTACGGGCCCCAGGTGGGTCAGACCTCGTCGGCCGGAGCGGTGACGGGCGCCGGGGCGGACTGCTCGGCCGCCACCGTCTTCTTCGCCGCCGCCTTCTTGGCCGTCGTCTTCTTGGCCGCGGTCTTCTTCGCCGCGGTCTTCTTGACGGCGGCCTTCTTGGCCGTGGCCTTCTTCGCCGTCTTGCGGGCCGTCTTCTTGGCGGGGGCCGGCTCGGCCTCCTCCTCGGGGGCGGTCTCCGGCTCGGTCGCCGTGACCACGACGATCTCGGCCTCCTCGGCACCGGCGGGCGGACCCGCGGGCGCGCTGACCTTGCGGGTCACCCGGCGACGGGCGCGCGGCGGGGCCGGCTCCTCGACGAGCGCCTCCACGGGCGCCTCGACGACCGGGTCCTCGGCGGCGACCGGGTCCGCGACGGGCGCCGGCTCCTCGGCGGCCGGTGCGGCCTCGGCCGGCTCGGCGGCGGCGGGGGCGCCCGCCGGAGCGGTCGCCTTCCGGGTCGCCCGGCGGCGCGTACGGCCCTGCGGCGCCTCGGCGGCGGGGGCCTCGGCCTCCGCGACCGGGGCGGCCGGCGCCTCGGTGGGCTCCGGCTCCGCGACCGGCTCGGCCTCGGGGGCCGGGGTGGACGCCGCCTTCGGGGCACCGGCGGGCGCCGTGGCCTTGCGGGTCGCCCGACGGCGGCCACGGCCGCGCGCGGCGGCGGCCTCGGCCTCGGCCGGGCTGCTGTACAGCTCCTCGTCCGGGACGAACTCCGGCTCGGGAAGCGCCACCGGGGCGGCGACCTCGGCGGCCACCTCGGCCTCGGTCTCCGTCTCGGGCTCGGCGACGTGCTCGTGGTCGTGGTCGTGCTCGTGGCCCGAACCGCCGCGGCGCTTCTTGGACCGCTTGCCGCCACCGCCGCCCCCGGAGGTGCCGGGCTGCTCCATGTGGACGATCACGCCGCGCCCGTTGCAGTGGACACAGGTCTCGGAGAAGGACTCCAGCAGGCCCTGGCCGACCCGCTTGCGGGTCATCTGGACCAGGCCCAGCGAGGTGACCTCCGCGACCTGGTGCTTCGTACGGTCGCGTCCCAGGCACTCCAGCAGGCGCCGCAGCACCAGGTCCCGGTTGGACTCCAGCACCATGTCGATGAAGTCGACGACCACGATGCCGCCGAGGTCGCGCAGCCGCAGCTGGCGCACGATCTCCTCGGCCGCCTCCAGGTTGTTCTTGGTGACCGTCTCCTCCAGGTTGCCGCCCTGGCCGGTGAACTTGCCGGTGTTGACGTCGACGACGACCATCGCCTCGGTCTTGTCGATCACCAGCGAGCCGCCGCTCGGCAGGTAGACCTTGCGGTCCAGCGCCTTCATCAGCTGCTCGTCGATCCGGTAGGTCGCGAAGACGTCGACCTCGGAGGTCCACCGCGACAGGCGGTCCGTCAGGTCGGGCGCCACCTGCGAGACGTATCCGTAGATCGTCTCCCACGCGTCGTCGCCGCTGACGATGACCTTGGAGAAGTCCTCGTTGAAGATGTCGCGGACGACCCGGACGGTCATGTCCGGCTCGCCGTAGAGCAGGGTCGGCGCGTTGGAGCTGCCGGTGCTCTTCGACTTCTTCTGGATGTCCTCCCACTGCTGCTGGAGCCGCTCGACGTCGCGGCGCAGCTCGTCCTCGCTCGCGCCCTCGGCGGCGGTGCGCACGATGACGCCCGCGTCCTCGGGGACGATCTTCTTGAGGATGGTCTTGAGCCGGGCGCGCTCGGTGTCGGGCAGCTTGCGGCTGATCCCGGTCATCGAGCCCTCGGGCACGTAGACCAGGTAGCGGCCGGGCAGCGAGACCTGGCTGGTCAGGCGGGCGCCCTTGTGGCCGATCGGGTCCTTCGTGACCTGGACGAGGACGGACTGGCCGGACTTGAGCGCGGTCTCGATGCGGCGCGGCCCGTGGGCCATGCCGAGCGCCTCGAAGTTGACCTCGCCCGCGTACAGCACGGCGTTGCGGCCCTTGCCGATGTCGACGAAGGCGGCCTCCATGGACGGCAGCACGTTCTGGACCTTGCCCAGGTAGACGTTGCCGACGTAGCTGGTGGCCTGCTCCTTGTTGACGTAGTGCTCCACGAGCACGTTGTCCTCAAGGACGCCGATCTGGGTGCGCTCGCCGTACTGGCGGACGACCATGACGCGCTCGACGGCCTCGCGGCGGGCCAGGAACTCGGCCTCGGTGATGATCGGGACGCGGCGGCGGCCCTGCTCGCGGCCCTCGCGGCGGCGCTGCTTCTTGGCCTCCATCCGGGTCGAGCCCTTGATGGACTGGACCTCGTCGAAGCCGGTGCCGGGCTCGCGCTCGGCGTCCTTCTTGCGGGGCTCGCGGACCTTGACGACCGTGCGCTCCGGGTCGTCGGCGCCGGAGTCGGTCTCGGGCGCGGCGTCACCGCTGCGACGGCGGCGGCGACGGCGACGCCGGCTGCTGCTGGTGCCCGAGCCGGACGCCTCGTGGTCGTCCTGCTCCTCGTCGCCCTCGTCCTCGGACTCCTCCTGGGCGCGCGCGGACTCGTCCTCGGCGTGGTCGGCGTCCTCCGTGTGCTGCTCGGCGGAGTCCTCCTCGGCGTTCTCGCCACGGCGGCGGCGACGGCCTCCACGGCGGCGGCGGCGCGAGGGACGGTCGCCGTACTCGTCGGCGTCCTCCGCGTCCTGCTCGGTCTCGGCCTCGGCCTCGCTCTCCGGCTCCCGCTCGTCCTCGGCGTGCTCCTCGACGGGGGCCGGGGCCTCCGCCTCGGCGGCCTCGCCACGACGGCGACGGCGACGGCGCGAACCGCTCTGGGCTGCGGGCTCGGCCGCCGCGGCGGGCTGCTCGTCCGCCGTGATCTCGTCCTCGGGCTCCTCGTCGTACGCGGCGGCCGCAGCGGCGGCGGCAGCGGTCTCCGGCGTCTGGAACATCGGCTCGGCGAAGACGGGCGCCTGGAACACGGCGACGGCCGGGCGCGCCGCCCGGCGGCCCCGGCGCGCGGGCTCCTCGGCCTTGGCGGTGAACTCGGGCCGGCCGGCGGGCGAGGTGGCCCGGCGGCGCTGACGGCCGCGCGGGGCGGCCTCCTCGACCTCGGCGCTCTCGGCGGCCAGCTCCTCCACGGCCTCCTCGGGCAGGCTCTCGCCCGGCTGCTCCTCGGCGGCCTCGGTGACCTCGACCGGCTGCGGCGTACCGGCGGGGGCGGTCGCCTTGCGGGTGGCACGGCGGCGGCGCGGGGCCTCGGCCGGGGCGGACTCGACGGGCGCGGCGGCCTCGACGGCCTGCGCCGGCTCCGCTTCCGCTTCCACGACGGCGGTCTCCGCGACGGCCTCGGCCGGCTGCGGAGCACCGGCGGGCGCGGAGGCCCGGCGGCGGGTCCGGGCGCGCGGCGCCTCGGCGGCGGGTGCCTCGACCGGCTCGGCGGCCTCGGCGGGCGCGGCGGTCTCGGCGACAGCGGTCTCCGCGACGGCCTCGGCGGGCTGCGGAGCACCGGCGGGCGCGGTCGCCTTGCGCGTGGCGCGGCGGCGGCGCGGGGCCTCGGCCGGAGCGGGCTCGACGGGCGCGGCGGGTTCCGCCTGCTCGGCCGCCGCCGGCTCCGCGACGGTCTCGGCGGGCTGCGGCGCGCCGGCCGGCGCGGTCGCCTTGCGGGTGGCGCGGCGGCGGCGCGGGGCCTCGGCCGGGGCGGCGGGCTCCTCCTCGGCCAACGGGGCCGGCTCGGCCGGCGCGGCGCTCTCGACGACCTCGGCGCTCTCGGCCGCCTGCGGCGGGCCGGCGGGGGACGTCGCCTTGCGGGTGGCGCGGCGGCGGGTGCGCGCGGGCGGCGCGGCTTCGGCCTCCACGGCGTTCTCGGTGCTGGTCTCCGACACTCCGGCGTCAACGGCCGGTATGGCGGGGGCCTCGGCGGCCGGGGCGCCCGTGGTGGGCGGGCCCGCCGGGCGGGAGGCCGCGCGGCGCCTGCGGCGCGGCGGCAGCTTGTCGCCGGGGGTGGTGTTCTCTTCTGCGTTCCCGGTCGTGCCGGGTTCGGTCGGCTGGGGCATGCGGGCGTTTCTCCCGTCGCGCTCCCGGGCGCCGCGTCTGATTCCGGTCCGGCACGGTCCGCGTGGTCCACGCGGCTCTGCCGTCCGGGGCGCGGGCGCCGCACGGGGGCTGAATGTCTGGCTCGCCGGTTCCGTACGCGTGGTGCGCACGGCCTGGCGAAAGTCTTATGGGTCAGCGCGCAGCCCGGCCCAGGTGGCTCCCGAGTCCGAGGGCTGCGCTACAACGACCGCCTTACGCGGAACCTGCACCTTCCGGCGCCGTCGCGACGGCGGTCCCCGTGGCCGGGGCTGCCTCGCGGTCGGGCGCGAGCGGGTCGGTCACCGTGCCGGACTCCTCGTCGAAGAGCCCCTGCGCCAGCCTGGTCACCGCTGCGGGGACCGGCGGCGCCAGGTCGGCCACTACGCGGAGACCGGACAGGACGTCGTCAGGCCGAACGGCAGGTGTCACGTGCCGAACAACCAGCCGCAGTATCGCACAGGCCTTGTCCCCGGGCCTATCAGGCTGATGATCAAGGGCCCGCAGGTCGACGACGGCGGCGCGTGCGTCGAAGCTCCGCATGCCGTTCTTGGTGCGGCGCTCGACCTCGACGCTCTCGGCGGCGTTGAACGCGGCCACGGCCTTCTCGGCCTCGGCCGGCTCGACGCCGTCCAGCCGCAGTTCCCATACGGAGGCGGTCAGCCGGTCCGCGAGACCCGAGGTGCGGGCCTCGACGGCGTCGGTGATGTCCAGACCGTCCGGCAGCGAGTCGTTGAGCAGCTCGCGCAGGGTCCCGGGGTCACGGGCCTCGGTGAGGGCGATCTCCAGGAACTCGGCCTCGCTGCCGGTGCCGGTGGGTGCGGCGTTGGCGTACGAGACCTTGGGGTGCGGGGTGAAGCCGGCCGAGTAGGCCATGGGCACCTCGGAGCGGCGCAGCGCCCGCTCGAAGGCACGCTGGAAGTCTCGATGGCTGGTGAACCGGAGGCGGCCCCGCTTGGTGTAGCGCAGTCGGATGCGCTGCACCGCCGGTGCGGGCGGCGGGCCTTCGGGCTGTCGCTTGCCCAGTGGTTCTTCTCCTCGGTGCGGAGCGGACGCGGTGGCACGCCGCCCTCGAAATGCGGGTGGCCCGGGGTGTCCGGTCCGGCTCACCCCCGCGGGTCGGTTGTCGCTTTCCGCAGGGAGATCTCTGGTTCGGGCGCCGCGCTGGGCACAGTCGTTGTACTACCCAGAGTACGCGCAAGGACGCCCGCCGGTTCCCGGGGCTCGGGTTCGCGGGGCTCTCCGACCAGCGCCCGCCAGGCGTCCCGGCGGGCGCGGCGCACGGTCTCGCGGGCCGTGCGCAGGGTTTCCCGGGCGGTCCGCCCGATGGCGCGCGCCATCCGTCCGGCGGGCGCCAGCACGGCGTCGCGCAGGACGTGCCCGACCGGGGTGAGCACCGTGCGGTAGGCCCAGCGCGCGGGCGCGCCGACCAGGTACCAGGCGAGCCGGGCGAGGGCCCGGCCGACGGCCCGCGAGATCATTCCGGCGATCCGCCAGGCCACGGCGAACGCGGCGGCGGTCTCCCGGCCGAGCGGGGCCAGGACCGCGCGCCACAGCCACCGCAGCGGAGTGACGAGACCCACCACGACCAGCCACCGCAGCGCGGCCCACACCCCCCGGCAGCCGGCCGCCATGCCCCGGCCCAGCAGATCGAGGAGCCACCCGACGCCCCGGCCCAGCGGGGTGAGCACGTTCCGGTACGTCCACACCAGCGGCAGCACGAGCAGGTGCTCGACCAGCCACGCGGCGCCCCGGCCGAGCGGCACCAGGACGTGGCGCCACAGGGCGACGGCGGGGACGACGAGCAGCACGACGACCAGCCGGCGCGCGGCCGTGGCCGTCCACCGCCCGGCCGGGTCGATCAGCGACCGGTACACCCAGCGCAGCCCGTGGCCCATCGGGGTGAGCACATGGGCGTACAGCAGACCCAGCGGGGCGACGATCCCGTACCGCACCCCGGGCACCAGGACGTACCGCCAGAGCGCGACCCACGGCCACACCAGCACGGCGGCGGCGAGCCACAGCAGTCCCCGGCCGAGCGGGGTCAGGACCGCACGCCACAGCCATCGGGCCGGGGCGGCGACCAGGTTCTCCCAGAGCCGTGCCAGGGCGCGGCCCAGCGGGCGCAGGACCGCCCGGTCGGCGGCGCGGGCCGTCACGACCAGGGCGTCCCACACCATCCGCACCGGCAGGACGAGGACCAGGACGACGATCCGCACCGGAATCCTGACGAGCGTGGTCAGACAGCCGTCGCCGCCCTCGTAGTGCGCGGGCGCCTGGTGCGCGCCGTACCCGCTCCGCTCGGGGGCCCGGTGCTTTCCCTGTTCCATGCCCCTCATGACGCGAAGGCCCGGCCGGGGGTTTCCCCGGCCGGGCCTTCGTCACCGAGCTGTCACCCGGTCACGGCGCGCACGCGGCTACTTCACGACCGTCAGCGGCAGGAGCTTCTTGCCGGTCGGGCCGATCTGGATGCTGGTGTCCATCTGGGGGCAGACCCCGCAGTCGAAGCACGGCGTCCAGCGGCAGTCCTCGACCTCGGTCTCGTCGAGCGCGTCCTGCCAGTCCTCCCAGAGCCAGTCCTTGTCGAGGCCCGAGTCCAGGTGGTCCCAGGGCAGGACCTCCTCGTAGGTCCGCTCGCGGGTGGTGTACCAGTCGACGTCCACGCCGTACTCCGGCAGGGTCGCGTCGGCGCTCTTCATCCACAGGTCGTAGCTGAAGTACTCGCGCCAGCCGTCGAAACGGCCGCCGGCCTCGTAGACCGCGCGGATGACGGAGCCGACGCGGCGGTCGCCGCGGGAGAGCAGGCCCTCGACGATGCCGGGCTTGCCGTCGTGGTAGCGGAAGCCGATCGAGCGGCCGTACTTCTTGTCGCCGCGGATCTTGTCCCGCAGCTTGGCGAGGCGGGCGTCCGTCTCCTCGGCGCTGAGCTGCGGCGCCCACTGGAACGGCGTGTGCGGCTTGGGCACGAAGCCGCCGATGGACACCGTGCAGCGGATGTCGTTCTGGCCGGAGACCTCGCGGCCCTTGGCGATGACGTTGACCGCCATGTCACCGATCTGGAGGACGTCCTCGTCGGTCTCGGTGGGCAGGCCGCACATGAAGTACAGCTTCACCTGGCGCCAGCCGTTGCCGTAGGCGGTGGCGACGGTGCGGATCAGGTCCTCCTCCGAGACCATCTTGTTGATGACCTTGCGCATGCGCTCGGAGCCGCCCTCGGGGGCGAAGGTGAGGCCGGAACGGCGTCCGTTGCGAGTCAGCTCGTTGGCCAGGTCGACATTGAACGCGTCGACGCGGGTGGAGGGCAGCGAGAGGCCGATCTTGTCCTCGGTGTAGCGGTCGGCCAGGCCCTTGGCGATTTCACCGATCTCGGTGTGGTCGGCCGAGGAGAGGGAGAGCAGGCCGACCTCCTCGAAGCCGGTGGCCTTGAGGCCCTTGTCCACCATCTCGCCGATGCCGGTGATGCTTCGCTCCCGCACGGGGCGCGTGATCATGCCGGCCTGGCAGAAACGGCAGCCGCGGGTGCAGCCGCGGAAGATCTCCACGGACATCCGCTCGTGGACGGTCTCGGCGAGCGGGACCAGGGGCTGCTTCGGGTACGGCCACTCGTCCAGGTCCATGACCGTGTGCTTGGACACCCGCCACGGCACGCCCGACCTGTTCGGGACGACGCGGCCGATGCGGCCGTCCGGGAGGTACTCCACGTCGTAGAAGCCGGGGACGTACACCCCGCCGGTCTTCGCGAGGCGGAACAGCACCTCCTCGCGGCCGCCGGGGCGGCCCTCGGCCTTCCAGGCGCGGATGATCTCGGTGATCTCCAGGACGGCCTGCTCGCCGTCGCCGATGACCGCGCAGTCGATGAACTCCGCGATCGGCTCGGGGTTGAACGCGGCGTGGCCGCCGGCGAGCACGATCGGGTCGTCCAGGCCCCGGTCCTTCGCGGCCAGCGGGATGCCGGCCAGGTCCAGGGCGGTGAGCATGTTGGTGTAGCCCAGCTCGGTGGAGAAGCTGAGCCCGAAGACGTCGAACGCCTTGACGGGCCGGTGGCTGTCCACGGTGAACTGCGGCACCCGGTGCTCGCGCATCAGCGCTTCCAGGTCCGGCCAGACGCTGTAGGTGCGCTCGGCCAGGACGCCCTGGCGCTCGTTCAGTACCTCGTAGAGGATCATGACGCCCTGGTTGGGCAGCCCGACCTCGTAGGCGTCCGGGTACATCAGTGCCCAGCGGACGTCGCATTCGTCCCACGGCTTGACGGTGGAGTTGAGCTCACCGCCGACGTACTGGATGGGCTTCTGCACATGCGGGAGCAGGGCTTCGAGCTGTGGGAAGACCGAATCGACAGACATCGCGAACTTTCGAGAGCCGGCAGGGGTGACCATCCAGCGTACCTCGCTGCTCAGCCTCCGGAGGACCGCCGGATACGGGCCCGGGCCGCCCGGTGCCACACTCCGGGCAGCTCGCGCTCGGCCGCCGCGGCGGCCGCCTCCTCGCGCCCGTACACCAGACCCCAGGTGAACGACGGCTCGCCCGCAGCGTGCGCCTCTACGGCGAGGGCCCGCAGGGTCTCGCGGGCGACCACGCTGTCCTGGTGGTCGCCGAGGAGGCTCTGGACGGCCTTGAGCCGCTTGGCGGCCTTCTTCGCGGGCTTCCCCAGGGCGGGGCGGGCGGCCTCCGCCGCGTACCGGGCGCGCTTCGCGGCCTTGCGGGCGCTGTGCAGGGCGGCGTCCCGGTCCGGTCCGGGCGGCAGCTCCCGGGCGTGCGCCACGCGTCCGGCGAGGCGCTTGTGGTCCTTGCGCACGGCACGGGTCAGCTCGTCGCCGGGCGGGGCGCCGGCACCGGGCAGCAGCGGAGGAGCGGCGAGCAGGGCCTCCAGGGCCCGCAGCAGCTCCAGGTGGCGCGCGGAGTCCAGCACGGCGGTGACGCGGCGGCGCGAACCCCCGCGGCCCGCCGCCGACCAGAGCCGCAACCGGGCCTCGACCGGCCCGAGGGCCAGCGTGCGGGGCAGTGCGTCGAGCCGGGCGCGCAGCCGGGCGTCCAGGACCTCCTGGTCGCGGTCGACGCCCAGCTCCCCCGCGAGCCACTTCAGCTCGGCGCCGAGGGCGCGGGTGGCCTCGCGGTCCAGGACGCGGCGGTACGTGCGCAGGGTGCTGCGCAGCCGCCGGGTCGCGACGCGCATCCGGTGCACGGAGTCGGGCAGGTCCCTCCGCACGGCCGGGTCGAGCGCGACGATCGCCTCGGCCTGCCGGCGTACGTAGACCATGACGTGGTCGCCTGCGGTGCGCGGCTCGTCGTCGCGGGGGCTCGCGGCCTTGGGCGCCGTCTCCTCCAGCGCGCGGGCGAGCTTGGAGGGGGCCGCGGAGGGCCGGATGCCGGCCTCCTCCAGCGCGCGGCCGACGGTGTCGAGGAAGGCGGGGTCCCCGTCGTCGGCCAGCTCGACCTCGATCTCGGTCCAGGCGGCGGTGCCGTCGCCGCCGTGCAGCCGCTCCGCGCGGACCTCGTCGACGCTGAGCTCGGCCAGGGGCGTGCCGTCGGCACCCGTGAGCACGTGGACGTCGCGGGCGGAGAGGAGCCGGACCACGGGGACGACGGGGGCGCCCAGGGTCCGGGAGCGGATCAGGGCGGCGAGGCGGGGCGGCACGTCGTCGCGGAGCGGGGCGCGGATCTCGTCGCGGACGTCGGCGGCGACGGGGAGTTTCAGGTGCCAGCCGGCGTCCGGGCCTCCGGTGCGGCGGCGGAGGGTGACCCGGGCGGCGGCGAGGCGCAGGTCCTCGGTGTCGTAGTAAACGGCGTCCAGTTCCCCGACGCCCTCGTGCGCGACGGACCCGACCCCGGCCACCCGGCCCAGGTCGGGCACCCGGGTGGTGTCCGTGGCTTCGTACTTCCGCTCGACCTCGCGCTTGGAGTCCGCCATACGACGAACCTAACGCGCCCCGGGGAAACCGCTCAGGCCGTTATCGGCCGTTGCACCCGGATCGACTGGAGGAGCCCGATGGCCACCCAGACGGCGAACATCGAGGAACCGCCGTAGGAGACGAAGGGCAGCGGCAGTCCGGCGACCGGCATGATGCCGAGCGTCATGCCGATGTTCTCGAAGGACTGGAAGGCGAACCAGGCGATGATCCCGGCGGCGACGACCGTG
This sequence comes from Streptomyces sp. NPDC001515, assembly GCF_053597115.1. Lineage (NCBI taxonomy): Bacteria > Bacillati > Actinomycetota > Actinomycetes > Kitasatosporales > Streptomycetaceae > Streptomyces > Streptomyces sp. NPDC001515. Next base: position 86,006 of record NZ_JBSFHN010000011.1, on the reverse strand, counting down.
CCGTACAGCTCGGTGGTCTCGCGGGCGATGCGGCAGGCGCGCCAGAGCACGACGCCGAGGAGGACCAGGATGAGTCCGGCGCCGAGGAAGCCGAGTTCCTCACCGGCGACGGTGAAGACGAAGTCGGTCTGCTGTTCGGGGACGAACTGGCCGGTGGTCTGGGTGCCGTGGAAGAGGCCCGTGCCGGACAGTCCGCCGGAGCCGATGGCGATCCGGGCCTGGTTGGTGTTGTAGCCGACACCGGCCGGGTCGAGCGCCGGGTTGGCGAAGGCGGCGAAGCGGGCGATCTGGTAGTCGTCGAGCAGTCCGAGCTGCCAGATGGCGACGCCGCCGGCGACGCCCGCGCCGAGGAGGCCGAAGACCCAGCGGTTGGAGGCGCCGGAGGCCAGCAGGACGCCGAGCACGATGACGACCATGACCATGACCGAGCCGAGGTCGGGCATGCCCATGACGATCACCATGGGGACGGCGGCCAGCCCGAGGGCCTTGGCGACGGTCCGGTGGTCGGGGTGGACCTGGTCGCCGGCGTCCACCCGGGCGGCGAGCAGCATCGCCATCCCGAGAATGATCGTGATCTTGGTGAACTCGGAGGGCTGGAGGGAGAAACCTCCCGGCAGCAGGATCCAGGCGTGCGCGCCGTTGACGGTGGCGCCCAGCGGGGTGAGCACCGCCAGGACGAGCACCACGGAGAGCCCGTAGAGGATCGGGACGGCCCCGCGCAGGGTGCGGTGGCCGAGCCAGATCGTCCCGGCCATCAGCGCGAAGCCGATGCCGGTGTTGAGGGCGTGGCGGAGGAGGAAGTAGTACGGATCGCCGTGGGTGAGCGAGTCGCGTCCCCGGGTCGCCGACCAGACGAGCAGCGAGCCGATGAACGAGAGCGCGATCGCCGAGCCGAGCAGGGGCCAGTCCAGCCGGCGCACGACGGAGTCGCGTGCCATGAGCCGGCCCCAGCCGGAGCGCTCCGGGCCGTAGCGCGGGACGGAGAACCCGGCCATCAGTCACGCCTCCCGAGCACCGCGGCGAGCGTCTGCTCGCCCTGCGGCTTCTGCGAGTCGGGGTTGTACGGCTTGATCGTCGGGGCGTCGATGGTGCCGTCGGTCTGGATCTTCGGCAGGGACTTCTGGGGCGTCGGCAGGAGGGCCTTCTTGAGGTCCTGCTTGCCCGAGGCGTCGAGGCCGTAGAGCGCGTTGTAGATGTTGCGGACGGCGGGGCCGGACGCGCCGGACCCCGTACCGCCCTGGGAGATCGTCATGACGATCGAGTAGTCCTTGGTGTACGTGGCGAACCACGAGGTCGTCTGCTTGCCGTAGACCTCCGCGGTACCCGTCTTGGCGTGCATCGGGATCTTGTCCTGCGGCCAGCCGCCGAATCGCCAGGCGGCGGAGCCGCGGGTCGCGACACCCGCGAGGGCTTCGTCTATCTCGTCGCGCGTCTTCTTGGTGAACGGCAGCTTCCCGTGCGACTTGGGCGCGATCTCCTGGACGGTCTTGCCGTCGCCGCTGACGATCGCCTTGCCGACGGTGGGGTCGTAGAGGGTGCCGCCGTTGGAGATGGCCGCGTAGATCGTGGCCATCTGGATCGGGGTGACGAGGGTGTCGCCCTGGCCGATCGAGTAGTTGACGGAGTCACCGGCGCGCATCTTGTCGCCTTCGAGGCAGTTCTCGTAGGCGATCTTCTCGACGTACGTGCCGTCCTTCTTGCCCTGCTTGCACCAGGCGTCGTGGTTGGCGGCGGCGAACTTCTTCTTCCACTCGCGGTCCGGGACCCGGCCGCTGACCTCGTTGGGGAGGTCGATGCCGGTCTCCTTGCCGAGGCCGAACTGGTGGGCGGTCTTGTAGAACCAGTCCTTCGGGTTCTTCTTCGGGCTGTTCCCGCCGTCCTTCTGCCACTCCTGGTGGGCGAGGCCGTAGTAGACGGTGTCGCAGGAGACCTCCAGGGCGCGGCCGATGGTGATGTCGCCGTAGCCCTGGGACTCGAAGTTCTTGAAGGTCTGGCCGCCGATGGAGTACGAGCTGGGGCAGGGGTAGTGCCCGTCGAAGGGGTATCCGGCGTTGACGGCGGCGGTCGAGGAGATGACCTTGAAGATGGAGCCGGGTGCGGCCTGGCCCTGGATGGCCCGGTTGAGCAGCGGGAAGTTGGAGTTCTTCCCGGTCAGCTTGGCGTAGTCCTTGGCGGAGATGCCGCCGACCCAGGCGTTGGGGTCGTAGTTGGGCAGCGAGGCCATGGAGACGACGCGGCCGGTCTTGGCCTCCATGACGACGACGGCGCCGGAGTCGGCCTTGTAGTTCTCACCGGTGTTGTTGTCGAACTCGGTGCGGGCGATCTTCATCGCCTGGTTCAGCTCGTACTCGGCGACGGCCTGGACCCGGGCGTCGATCGAGGTGATCACACTGGAGCCGGCCTCCGCCTCGTCGTTCTTGGCGTGGCCGATGACCCGGCCGAGGTTGTCGACCTCGTAGCGGGTGACGCCCGCCTTGCCGCGCAGCTCCTTGTCGTACGTGCGCTCCAGGCCGGAGCGTCCGACCATGTCGGAGCGCAGGTACGGCGAGTCGGTGTCCTGGGCCTTGGTGATCTCCTCGTCGGTGACGGGCGAGAGGTAGCCGAGGACCTGGGCGGTGTTGGCCTTGCCGGGGGCGGCGTAGCGGCGGACGGCGGTGGGTTCGGCGGTGATGCCGGGGAAGTCCTCGGCGCGTTCGCGGATCGTCAGGGCCTGCTGGGTGGTGGCCTCGTCGGTGACCGGGATCGGCTGGTAGGGCGAGCCGTTCCAGCAGGGCTGCGGGGTCTTCGCGTCGCACAGGCGGACCTTGTCGAGGACCTCCTTGGGCTTCATGCCGAGGACGCCGGCCAGCCGGGTCAGGACGCCCTTGCCGTCGTCGTCCATCTTCAGCAGCTCGGTGCGGCTGGCGGAGACCACGAGCCGGGTCTCGTTGTCGGCGAGCGGCACCCCGCGCGCGTCGAGGATGGAGCCGCGCGCGGCGGGCTGGACGACCTGCTGGACGTGGTTGTTCTTGGCCTCGTCGGAGTACTCCTGGCCGTTGCGGATCTGGAGGTACCAGAGCCGGCCGCCCAGGGTGAGCAGCAGCGAGAAGACGAGGACCTGGATGACGACGAGGCGGATCTGGACCCGCTGGGTCCGGCCCGTCTCGGGGATGTTGGTCACGGGGCGCCCCCGGTGGTGGTCGGGCTGGTCGGGGCCGCGGTGCGGGCGGCCCCGGGCTGGTGCGGCCTCACAGTCGCTTGACTCCCTTGATGCGTCCGGCGCGGGCGGCCCGGTTGCGGGCGGCCTTCACGCGCAGTCCGCCGCGCTGGCTGCCGATCCGCAGACCGGAACCGGCGGCGAGCCAGCCCGCGGCGGCGTCCCCGCGGCCGGAGGAGGACTCGGTGAGCGGATCGTGCACCGTGCGTCTGGCCATCGCCATGATCAGCGGAACGGTGAACGGGGCGAGCAGCAGGTCGTACACGGCGGCGGTGAACAGCAGGCTGCCCAGGCCCACATGGCGGGCGGCCGTGTCGCCGACGAGGGCGCCGACGCCCGCGTACAGCAGCGTCGAGCCGATCGCCGAGGCGACGACCACGGCCATCGGCACGAAGGCCGACCTGAGCTGCCCGTTCTCGGGCCTGGCCAGTCCGGCGAGATAGCCGATCACGCAGAGGACCAGGGCGTAGCGCCCGGCGGCGTGGTCGGCCGGGGGTGCCAGGTCCGCGAGGAGCCCGGCACCGAAGCCGATCAGGGCGCCGCTGACGTGCCCGTAGACGAGGGCCAGTCCGACCACGACCATGAGCAGCAGGTCCGGGACGGCGCCGGGGAGCTGGAGCCTGGCCAGGACGGAGACCTGGACGACCAGGGCGATCACGACCAGGAGGACGGAGAGCAGAGTCCGGTGGAGGCGCATGGGGATCAGCTCTACCTCTGTTCGTTGACCGCGTTGCCGGCGTTCGGTGTGGCGTTCCCGCTGGGATCCGGGCTCGCGGATGGGCTCTGGTGGATGTTGCCGACCACGTTGCCCTCGGTGTCGACGATGTCGCCGTTGGGCGAGATGGTGACGGTGACCGTGGGGGTGGGCTTCGGCTTGGCCGGGGCCTTCGGCTTCTTCGGCAGGACCATGTCGCGGGGGTCCTCGCGCGGGGCCTGGACGACGATGCCGACGATGTCGAGCTTGGTGAAGCCGACGTACGGACGGACGTAGACGGTACGGGTCAGGTCGCCGCCGGACGGGTCGACCCGGACGACCTCGCCGACCGGGACACCCGGCACGAAGGGCTTGTCCTTGCTGGAGCCGAAGGTGACGAGCCGGTCGCCCTTCTTGACCTTGGCCTTGCCGTTCAGGAACTGGACGGAGAGCGGGCGGGAGCCCTGGCCGGTGGCGAAGCCGAGTTCGTCGGTGGACTCCATGCGGGTGCCGACGGTGAAGTCGGGGTCGTTGGCCAGCAGCACCGTGGCGGTGTCGGGGCCGACGGTGGTGACGCGGCCGACGAGTCCGTCCCCGTTCAGCACGGTCATGTCGCGCTTGACGCCGTCCTTGGTGCCGGCGTCGATGGTGACCGTCCAGGAGAAGCCCTGGGCCGCTCCTATGGCGATGACCTCGGCGGCCTTGATGCCGTACTGGCCGGCGGCCGACTTCTTCAGCATCTTGTCGAGCTCGCGCACCCGGTTGCGGTTGCGGTCGTCGCTGCCCAGCTCGGCCTTGAGCGCGGCGTTCTGCTTCTCCAGCTCGGCGATCTTGTCGTGGCGGCTGCCGGAGGCGCGGACGGCCCCTATGGCGTTGCCCACCGGGTCCACCGCCGCCGCCACACCGTTCTCCACCGGTCCGAAGACCGTCGCGGCGGCCTGCCGGGCGCCGTCCACCGGTGACGCCTCGCCGCCGCGGATGTCCACCGTGATCAAAGCGAATGCGATGGCGATCAGCAGCACCAGGAGCAGCCGGCTCTCTCGTGTGTCCCTCACGTGCGGCGGCCGTGCCTTCCTCGTAGGAATGTTCGTGCCTGTATATCAACGATCCTCCGCGCGGAGCGGCAGCGTCCGCGCGGAGGGCGTGGTGTTCTAGCGGCGGGGCTGGGCGTCCAGCACCTGCTGGAGCGCCTCGAACTCCTCGACGCACTTGCCGGATCCGAGGGCCACGGAGTCCAGCGGGTCCTCGGCGATGTGGATCGGCATGCCCGTCTCGTGGCGGAGCCGCTCGTCCAGGCCGCGCAGCAGCGCGCCGCCGCCGGTCAGGACGATGCCCCGGTCCATGACGTCGCCGGACAGCTCCGGCGGGCACTTGTCCAGCGTCGTCTTGACCGCGTCGACGATCGCGTTGACCGGCTCCTCGATGGCCTTGCGGACCTCGGTGGCGGAGATGACCACGGTCTTGGGCAGCCCGGAGACCAGGTCGCGGCCGCGGATCTCGGTGTGCTCGTCCTTCTCCAGGTCGTAGGCCGAACCGATGGTGATCTTGATCTGTTCGGCGGTCCGCTCACCGAGCAGGAGCGAGTACTCCTTCTTGATGTGCTGGATGATCGCGTTGTCCAGTTCGTCACCGGCCACGCGGATCGACTGGGCAGTGACGATTCCGCCGAGCGAGATGACCGCGACCTCGGTGGTGCCGCCGCCGATGTCCACCACCATGTTGCCGGTGGCCTCGTGGACCGGCAGACCCGAGCCGATCGCGGCCGCCATCGGCTCCTCGATGATGTGGACCTGGCGGGCGCCGGCCTGGGTCGACGCCTCGATGACGGCGCGCCGCTCCACCCCGGTGATGCCGGAGGGCACACAGACCACGACCCGGGGGCGGGCCAGGTAGCGCCGCTTGTGGATCTTCAGGATGAAGTAGCGGAGCATCCGCTCGGTGATTTCGAAGTCGGCGATCACGCCGTCCTTCAGGGGCCGTACGGCGACGATGTTGCCCGGCGTACGGCCGATCATCTTCTTGGCCTCGGAACCGACCGCGAGAATGCCGCCGGTGTTGGTGTTGATGGCCACGACGGACGGCTCGTTCAGGACGATGCCGCGCCCCCTGACGTACACCAGCGTGTTGGCAGTCCCGAGGTCGATAGCCATGTCACGGCCGATGAACGACATTGAGTTCCCCTTGTTCCCCATGAGGATGCGTCGGGCCTTCCCAAGCGAAAGCGATGATGGCTTGTTTTGGTAGGCGAGATGAGCGCTGCGGGCGTGGAAGCTTCCATCGTAGTGCCGGAAACACCGACACAGCGCGAGGGCCCTTCGCCATGCTGGGCAGAACGGGTGGCCGTTCCACTCATGGTGACGTTACGTCGAGGGGATGCGTTCCCGCGATCCGGGACCCTATGCCGAAGGGCGACCGAATTAATTCGGTCGCCCCAGGTCATGAGCGCTGTTCGGCTGATCCGCAATCAGGAGAGACCGGGAAAGAACAGCTTCATTTCCCGCTCCGCGGACTCCTCGGAGTCCGAGGCGTGGATGAGGTTCTCCCGGGTGATCGTGCCGAAGTCGCCGCGGATCGATCCGGGCGCGGCGGCGATCGGGTCGGTCGGGCCGGCCAGGGCGCGGACGCCCTCGATGATCCGCTCGCCCTCGGCCACCAGCGCGACGATGGGGCCGGACAGCATGAACTCGACCAGCGGCTCGTAGAACGGGCGGCCGACGTGCTCGGCGTAGTGCTGCTCCAGCGTGGCACGGTCGAGGGTACGCAGCTCCAGCGCCGTGATCTTCCAGCCGGCCTTGCGCTCGATGCGGCCGACGATCTCGCCGACCAGACCGCGACGGACGGCGTCGGGCTTGAGAAGAACGAGGGTGCGCTGGGTCATGTGCGGCTCCTTGCAGGCATACGGGTGCGGTGAGGCGAGATTACAGGGGGCGGCCGGCGGGCGGAGCGCCGGGCTCAGCCGCCGGTGGCAGCCTGAGCCTCCTCCTGGGCGGCCCAGCGGGCCTTGGCCTCGTCGATCCTGCGACCGTAGTGCACCGAGGCCCACCACAGGCCGCCGAAGGCCAGACCCAGGATGAACATCATCGGAACCACGAATCCGCTGGCGACCAGCGCGGCCTGGAGCACCCAGCCCAGCTGCACGCCGCCCGGGCGGGTGATCATCCCGCACAGCAGCACGGAGAGCAGCATGCCGACGCCGCAGACCGTCCAGACCGTGGCGGACGTCAGGTCGTCGGACTTCATCGCGACGAGTCCGGCGAAGCCGATGACGAAGAATTCACCGATCAGGGTCGAAGCACAGAGCGTACGCACTCGGGTCAGCGCCTTCCCAGAAGCAGCCGGGCCTCGCCGACCGTGATCACGGAACCGGTCACCAGCACCCCGGCGCCCGCGTACTCGTCCTCCTCCTCGGCGAGGGTGATCGCCGCCTCCAGCGCGTCGTCGAGCCGTGGCTCGACCTGGACCCGCTCGTCGCCGAAGACCTCGACGGCCACGGCCGCCAGGGCGTCCGCGTCCATCGCGCGCTCGGTGGAGTTCTGCGTGACGACGATCTCGGCGAAGATCGGCTCGAAGGCCTCCAGGAGCCCCCGGACGTCCTTGTCGCCGCTGGCGCCGACCACGCCGATCAGCCGGGAGAAGCCGAAGGCCTCGGACAGTCCCTCGGCGGTGGCGCGGGCGCCGGCCGGATTGTGCGCGGCGTCGAGGATCACCGTGGGGCTGGAGCGGACCACCTCCAGACGGCCCGGCGAGACCACCGAGGCGAAGGCGCGGCGGACGATGTCGGCGTCCAGCGCGCCGGGCCGCTCGGCGCCGACGCCGAAGAACGCCTCGACGGCCGCCAGGGCCACCGCCGCGTTGTGCGCCTGGTGGGCGCCGTACAGCGGGAGGAAGACCGTGTCGTACTCGCCGCCGAGACCGCGCAGCGTCAGCAACTGGCCGCCGACCGCGACCTCCCGGGAGACGACGCCGAACTCCATGCCCTCGCGGGCCACGGTGGCGTCGGCCCCGACGGCCTTCTTCAGCATCACCTGGGCGGCGTCGACGGGCTGCTGCGCCAGGATGACCGTGGAGCCCTGCTTGATGATCCCGGACTTCTCCACCGCGATCTCGCCGGGCGTGGAGCCCAGGCGGTCGGTGTGGTCCAGGGAGATCGGGGTGACGACGGCGACCCCGGCGTCGATGACGTTGGTCGCGTCCCAGCTGCCGCCCATGCCGACCTCGACGACCGCGACGTCGACCGGGGTGTCGGCGAAGGCCGCGTACGCCATGCCCGTCAGCACCTCGAAGAAGGAGAGGCGGTAGGGCTGCTGCGCGTCGACCATCTCGACGTACGGCTTGATGTCCTCGTAGGTGGCGATGAACCGCTCCGGGTCCATCGGGGCGCCGTCCAGGCTGATCCGCTCGGTGATCGACTGGACGTGCGGGGAGGTGTACCTCCCGGTGCGCAGATCGAAGGCGCCGAGCAGGGCCTCGATCATGCGGGCGGTGCTCGTCTTGCCGTTGGTCCCCGTGATGTGGATCGACGGGTAGGCGCGCTGGGGCTCGCCGAGCACGTCCATCAGCGCGGCGATCCGCGCCACGGACGGCTCCAGCTTGGTCTCGCCCCAGCGTCCGGCGAGCTCCTGCTCCACCGCGCGCAGCGCCTTGTCCACCTCCGGGTCGGCGGGACGGGCTGGGACCTCGTCGGCCTGCGGCGGGCCGGAGGCGGCGCGCAGCGTACGGCTCCCGGCCTCGATCACCGCCAGGTCGGGGTCGCGCTGGGTCGCTTCGCCGACGATCTCCGCGAAGGCGTCGTCGGAATCGGAGGCGTCGTGCCGGTCGTCGGAAGGGCGGGGCTCACTCACGGGCCCCAGTCTACGGACCGCCACCGACAACGCGCGCAGCCGCCCGGGGCGGCGGCACGGCCCGCGCCGGCCGGAACGGCGAAGCCCCCGCGCGCCCGGTCGGTCGGGTGCGCGGGGGCTCCGTGCTCAGCACATCAGCCCTGGGGCAGTCCGGCCAGCTGGCCGGTGATCCGCTCGATGTCGGCCTCGGCCTTGGCGAGCCGGCCGCGGATCTTGTCGACCACGTTGTCCGGGGCCTTGGCCAGGAACGCCTCGTTGCCGAGCTTCCCGGTGGCCTGCGCCTTCTCCTTCTTCGCCGCCTCCAGGTCCTTCGTCAGCCGCTTGCGCTCGGCGCCGACATCGATCGTGCCGGACAGGTCCAGCGCGACGGTCGCCCCGGCGACGGGCAGCGAGGCGGTGGCGTGGAAGCCCTCGCCGGCCGGCTGGAGGCGCAGCACCTGGCGGATGGCCGCCTCGTGCGGGGCGAGCGGCGTCCCGGTCAGGGTCAGCTCGGCCGGGACCTTCTGGCCGGGCTGGAGGCCCTGGTCGGTACGGAAGCGGCGGACCTCGGTGACGAGCTGCTGGACGAGCGCGATCTCCCGCTCGGCCGCGGGGTCGCGGAAGCCCGAGTCCTTCGGCCACTCGGCCACGACGACGGACTCGCGGCCGGTGAGCGCGGTCCACAGGGTCTCGGTGACGAAGGGGACGATCGGGTGGAGGATCCGCAGCAGCTTGTCCAGGACCTCGCCGAGGACCCGGGCCGAGACCTTGGCGGGCTCGCCGCCGGCGAAGAACGTGGTCTTGGACAGCTCGACGTACCAGTCGAAGACCTCGTCCCACGCGAAGTGGTAGAGGGCGTCGGACAGCTTGGCGAACTGGAAGTCCTCGTAGTACGCGTCCGCCTCGGCGACGACCGTGTTGAGCCGGGAGAGGATCCACCGGTCGTTCGCCGACATCTGTTCGGCGGGCGGCAGCTCGCCCTCGGTCGTCGCGCCGTTCATCAGCGCGAAGCGGGTGGCGTTCCAGATCTTGTTGGCGAAGTTGCGGGATGCCTTGACCCAGTCCTCGCCGATCGGGACGTCGGCGCCGGGGTTGGCGCCGTTGGCCAGCGTGAAGCGGACCGCGTCGGAGCCGTAGGCGTCCATCCAGTCGATCGGGTCGACGGCGTTGGGGTTCGACTTCGACATCTTCTTGCCGAACTCGTCGCGGACGAGGCCGGTCAGCGCGACCGTCTTGAACGGGACCTCGCCGTCCATCGCGTACAGGCCGAACATCATCATCCGGACGACCCAGAAGAAGATGATGTCGTGGCCCGTGAGCAGGACGTCGGTCGGATAGAACTTCTCCAGGTCCGGGGTCCGCTCGGGCCAGCCCAGCGTGGAGAAGGGCCACAGCCCGGAGGAGAACCAGGTGTCGAGGACGTCCTCGTCCTGCGTCCAGCCCTCGCCGCTCGGCGGCTGCTCGTCGGGACCGACGCAGACGACCTGGCCCTCGGGGCCGTACCAGACGGGGATGCGGTGGCCCCACCACAACTGGCGCGAGATGCACCAGTCGTTGAGGTTGTCGACCCAGTCGAAGTACCGCTTCTCCATGTCCTTGGGGTGCAGCGCGACCCGGTCCTCGCGGACCGCGTCACCGGCGGCCTTGGCGAGCGTCTCGACCTTGACCCACCACTGGAGCGAGAGGCGCGGCTCGACGGTCGTCTTGCAGCGCGAGCAGTGCCCGACGCTGTGGGTGTACGGGCGCTTCTCGGCCACGACGCGGCCCTGCTCGCGCATGGCGGCGACGATGGCGGCGCGGGCCTCGAAGCGGTCGAGCCCCTCGAACGGGCCGGGCACCGTGATGATGGCCCGCTCGTCCATGACCGTCAGCATCTCCAGGCCGTGGCGCTGGCCGATGGCGAAGTCGTTCGGATCGTGGGCGGGCGTCACCTTGACGGCGCCGGTGCCGAACTCGGGGTCGACATGGGTGTCGGCGACGACCGGGATGGTGCGGTCGGTCAGCGGCAGCTTGATCCGCTTGCCGACGAGGTGGGCGTAGCGGGCGTCGTCCGGGTGGACGGCGACCGCGGTGTCGCCCAGCATCGTCTCGACGCGGGTGGTCGCGACGACGAGGGTCTCGTCGCCCTCGCCGTACGTCAGCGAGACGAGCTCGCCGTCGTCGTCCTGGTAGTCGACCTCGATGTCGGAGATCGCGGTCAGACAGCGCGGGCACCAGTTGATGATGCGCTCGGCGCGGTAGATCAGGCCGTCGTCGTACAGGTTCTTGAAGATCGTCTGGACGGCCTTGGAGAGGCCCTCGTCCATGGTGAAGCGCTCACGCGTCCAGTCGAGACCGGCACCGAGGCGGCGCAGCTGGCCGAGGATCCGGCCGCCGTACTCCTCCTTCCACTGCCAGGTCTTCTCGACGAAGGCATCCCGGCCGATGTCGTGCCGGGACTTGCCCTCCTCGGCGAGCTGCTGCTCGACCTTGTTCTGGGTGGCGATGCCCGCGTGGTCCATGCCGGGCAGCCAGAGGGTCTCGAAGCCCTGCATGCGCTTGCGGCGCGTGATCGCGTCCATGAGCGTGACCTGGAAGGCGTGGCCCAAGTGCAGGGCGCCGGTGACGTTCGGCGGCGGGATGACGATCGTGAACGGAGGCTTCTCGCTCTTGGCGTCCGCCTCGAAGTAACCGCGTTCTACCCAGCGCTCGTACAGCGTCCCCTCTACCGCGGCCGGCGTGTACTGGGTCGGCAGTTCGGGGGTGCTGGCTGGCTTGTGCGCTGCGTTGTCGGTCACGCACCACAGTTTAGAGCCGTCACAGGAGTGCACTGAAACGGGATTGTTCGGTAACGGTGTACCTCCCGGTGCTCCACACGCGCGAAGCTTCCGCCAGGATGTTCGGAACGCGTAAGCATCACGAACAGGGGACACCGCAATGAGCTACAACCAGCCGGGCCCGTACGGCGGCCAGCCGCCGCAGGGCCAGCCCGGACCGTACGGCGGTCCCCCGCAGGGCCAGCCCGGCCCCTACGGCCAGCAGCAGCCCGGCCCGTACGGCCAGCAGCCGCCGCAGGGCCAGCCCGGGTACGGCTACCCGCAGCAGGCGCCCCAGGGCGTCCCGCAGCAGCAGCCGGGCTACGGCTACCCCCAGCCCCAGCAGCCCGGCCCCTACGGCCAGCAGCCCCCCACGCCCCCGTACGGCGGCCAGCCGGCCTACGGCCAGCAGCCGGGCTTCCCCCCGGCCGCGCCCAAGAAGAAGACCGGCCTCGTCGTCGGCGTCACCGTGGTCGCCCTGGCGGTCATCGCCGGCGGCGTGTACTTCCTGACCTCGGGCGGCGGCGCGAGCAACAGCGATGTCGCGGACTCCACGAAGGGGTACAAGCTGACGCCCGCGGCGACGCTGGACGGCTACAAGAAGCAGCCCAGCTCCGGGGAGTCCGGTGCGGCGACCGGCGAGGAGAAGACCAGGCTCGAAGGGCTCGGCATCAAGGACCCGCAGAAGGCGGGCAGCGCGTACCAGTCGGGATCCGAGTCGAACCCGATGGGCACGAAGTCGATCACGCTCTCGGGTTACTGGGGCGATGTCACCGACCCGGCGAAGGTCATCGACAACGCGTTCAACAACGCGGAGTCGGACTTCAAGAAGGGCGAGAACGGGATGGACGTCCAGCTCGTCGGCAGCCCCAAGGCCGTCACGCCGGACGGCTTCAAGGGCGCCCTCATGAAGTGCCAGGACCTCAAGATCACGAACAAGGAGGGCGACGGGACCATGGCGAAGGGGCCGAAGGAATTCCAGATCCCCGTGTGCGTCTGGGCCGACTACAGCACCGTCGGCACCGTGCTCGGTGTGGACGTGGCGCTGTCGATGTCCGGCAAGGGCATGAGCCAGGACGATGTCGCCGGCATCACCGCCAAGCTCTACAACACCTCCCGCACCAAGATCTGACCCGGCGGCAACGCGAAGGGGCGCCCCGCCGGATCAACCGGCTGGGCGCCCCTTCGCGTACGTGACGGAGGGAAACGGCCGCTACGCGGACTTCTCGTGCCGGCCCTCGTCGCCCTTGCCGATCGTGCGGGGTTCGCGCGGGACCAGGGTGGGGTTGACGTTGTTGCGGACGACGTCGGCGGTGATGACGACGCGGGCGACGTCCTTGCGGGACGGGACCTCGTACATCACGGACTGGAGGACTTCCTCCATGATCGCGCGCAGGCCGCGGGCGCCGGTCTGGCGGAGGATGGCCTGGTCGGCGATGGCTTCGAGGGCCTCGCGCTCGAAGTCCAGCTCCACGCCGTCGAGTTCGAAGAGGCGCTGGTACTGCTTGACCAGCGCGTTGCGCGGCTCGATGAGGATCTGGAGGAGGGCCTCGCGGTCCAGGTTGTGGACCGAGGTCAGGACGGGAAGGCGGCCGATGAACTCGGGGATCATCCCGAACTTCACCAGGTCCTCCGGCATGACCTCCTGGAACTGGTCGCTCGCCTGGATCTCCCGCTTGGAGCGGATCGTGGCGCCGAAGCCGATGCCCTTGGCACCGGCCCGGGACTCGATGATCTTCTCCAGGCCGGAAAAGGCGCCGCCCACGATGAACAGCACGTTCGTCGTGTCGATCTGGATGAACTCCTGGTGCGGGTGCTTCCGGCCGCCCTGCGGCGGGACGGAGGCGGTGGTGCCCTCAAGGATCTTGAGGAGGGCCTGCTGGACGCCCTCGCCGGAGACGTCCCGGGTGATCGACGGGTTCTCGCTCTTGCGGGCGACCTTGTCGATCTCGTCGATGTAGATGATCCCGGTCTCGGCCTTCTTGACGTCGTAGTCGGCGGCCTGGATCAGTTTCAGCAGGATGTTCTCGACGTCCTCGCCGACGTAGCCGGCCTCCGTCAGCGCCGTCGCGTCGGCGATGGCGAACGGGACGTTGAGCATCCGGGCCAGCGTCTGCGCGAGGAGGGTCTTGCCGGAGCCCGTGGGGCCCAGCAGCAGGATGTTCGACTTGGCGAGCTCGATCGCGTCGTCGCGGTTCCCACCGCCGCCGTTCTCGCCGGCCTGGACCCGCTTGTAGTGGTTGTACACAGCGACCGAGAGGGCCTTCTTCGCGGGCTCCTGCCCGACGACGTACCCCTCCAGGAACTCGTAGATCTCGCGGGGCTTGGGAAGCTCCTCCCAGCGCACCTCGCTCGTCTCCGCGAGCTCCTCCTCGATGATCTCGTTGCAGAGATCGATGCACTCGTCGCAGATGTACACACCGGGACCCGCGATGAGCTTCTTCACCTGCTTCTGGCTCTTTCCGCAGAACGAGCACTTGAGCAGGTCGCCGCCATCACCGATGCGTGCCACGAGGTGCTTCCCCTTCGCCTGGGAGACGCCTGGTTCAGCGGCTCCTGGTGCCTCTATCCGACGGTACCTTGCCTGGCCCCCCGTTCGGGCCCCCCTTGGCACGGTTCACACGGCCGGGGCCGGACGGGCGGACCGGGCCAAGGGGTAAAGGCCGACGTCAGGCGGCCGCTCCGGCCGCGCTCTTGCGGGTCGACACGATCTGGTCGATCAGACCGTAGGCGAGGGAGTCCTCCGCCGTCAGGATCTTGTCGCGCTCGATGTCGTCGCGGATCTTCTCGATCGGCGTGGTGGAGTGCTTGGCCAGCAGCTCCTCCAGCTGGGTCCGCATGCGCAGGATCTCGTTGGCCGCGATCTCCAGGTCGGAGAGCTGCTCACGGCCGGTCTGCGAGGACGGCTGGTGGATCAGGACGCGGGCGTTGGGCAGCGCCATGCGCTTGCCCGGCGTGCCGGCGGCGAGCAGCACGGCGGCGGCGGAGGCGGCCTGGCCCATGCAGACCGTCTGGATGTCCGGCTTCACGAACTGCATGGTGTCGTAGATCGCGGTGAGCGCGGTGAACGAGCCGCCGGGGCTGTTGATGTAGATGGAGATGTCCCGGTCCGGGTCCATCGACTCCAGGCACAGCAGCTGCGCCATGACGTCGTTGGCGGACGCGTCGTCGATCTGCACGCCGAGGAAGATCACGCGCTCCTCGAAGAGCTTCGCGTACGGGTCGTACTCGCGCACGCCCTGCGAGGTCCGCTCCACGAAGCGGGGCACGATGTAGCGGTTGTCCACCTGCGGGCCGGTGTAGAGGCCGCTCGCGGAGGCGCCGGGGAAGTTGTTCATGTGGGTGTTCACCATCCTGGTGGCGTTCTGTGGGCTGGGGTCTCGGCGTACGAGAGACGCGGTGCGGTGGGCGCTGTCCGGGAGGCCCGGATCAGGCGCCGGTGCCGCCGCCGCCCGGAACGCCCGATGCGATCGTGATGATCTCGTCGATGAGGCCGTACTCCTTGGCCTCCTCCGCGGTGTACCAGCGGTCGCGGTCGCCGTCGCGGATGATCGTCTCCACGGTCTGGCCGGAGTGGCGGGCGGTGATCTCCGCCATGCGCTGCTTGGTGCGCAGCAGGTACTGGGCCTGGATCTTGATGTCCGAGGCCGTACCGCCGATGCCGGCCGAGCCCTGGTGCATGAGGATGTCGGTGTTCGGGAGCGCGAAGCGCTTGCCGGCGGTGCCGCCGGTGAGCAGGAACTGGCCCATCGAGGCCGCCATGCCCATCCCGATGGTGACCACGTCGTTCGGGATGTACTGCATGGTGTCGTAGACGGCCATGCCGGCCGTCACCGAGCCGCCGGGGCTGTTGATGTAAAGGTAGATGTCCTTCTCCGGCTCGGCGGCAAGGAGGAGGAGCTGTGCGGTGATCTTGTTGGCGATGTCATCGTCGACCTGCTGACCGAGGAAGATGATGCGCTCGCCGAGCAGTCGGCTGTAGACCTGGTCACCGAGGCCTCCACCGAGGGACGGCTCACCGGCGGCGTAGGGCATCAGATTCGTCACGTATCCACCTGCTCGTCTCTGACGGCTCCGGCCGTCTCAGCGTCTTCGTACCGGGGTGGGCCGGGACTCCCCGACCCTTCCTCTTCATGGACCCTAACGCGCAGGTGGGACAACGCCATCCCGCTTCCGCAACTGTTCGCTGGGAGCGCAAGGTCCGCAGTCCGCACAAGGGTTGTGGGGGCATGCGGGGATACGACGACGGGCTCCGGACACCAGGTGTCCGGAGCCCGTCGGGCGGATGGTGAGCGAGGCTCAGGCCCCGGTCTTCTCCTCGGCGGGGGCGTCGGCGGCCTCGACCGTCTCGGCGGTCTCGTCCTCGTCGTCCTCCAGGTCGACGACCTCACCGTTGGTGTCGACGACCTTGGCGGCCTCGACGACCACGGCGAGCGCCTTGCCGCGGGCGACCTCGCCGACGAGCATCGGCACCTGGCCGCCCTCGACGACGGCCTGGGCGAACTGGTCCGGGCTCATGCCGGAGGAGGCGGCACGCCGCATGAGGTGCTCGGTGAGCTCCTCCTGGTTGACGTTCAGCTTCTCCTTGTTGACCAGCTCGTCGAGGATGAACTGGGTCTTGATGCCCTTGACGGCCTGCTCGGAGGTCTCGGCCTCGAACTCCTCGAGCGTCTTGCCCTGGATCTCCAGGTACTTGTCGAGGGTCAGGCCCATCTGACCGAGCTGGTGGTGCTCCAGGTTGTGCTTGCGGGTCTGGATCTCGTCCGCGAGCAGCTTCTCCGGGATCGGGACCTCGGCGAGCTTCAGCAGCTCCTCCAGGACGCGCTCCTGGGCCTGGGTGGCCTGGTCGTACTGCTTGGTGTTCTCCAGGCGCTTGCGGCTGTCGGCCTTCAGCTCCTCCAGCGTGTCGAACTCGCTGGCCATCTGGGCGAAGTCGTCGTCGAGCTCGGGGAGCTCGCGGGCGGCGACGGCGGTGACCTTGACGGTGACCTCGGCCTCCTTGCCCTCGGCGGAGCCGCCCTTCAGCTCGGAGGTGAAGGTGGCCTCGGCGCCGGCCTCCAGACCGGTCACGGCCTCGTCGATGCCTTCGAGGAGCTCACCGGAACCGATGGTGTACGAGACGCCCTCGGCGACGCCGTCCTCCAGCACCTCTCCGTCGACCTTGGCCTGCAGGTCGATCGTCACGACGTCGCCCTCGGCGGCGGCGCGCTCGACCGGGTTGGTGGAGGCAAAGCGCTCGCGCAGCTGCTGCACGGCCTTCTCGACGTCCTCGTCGCTGACCTCGAGGGCGTCGACGGTGACCTCGATGCCGGAGTAGTCCGGGATCTCGATCTCGGGGCGCACGTCGACCTCGGCGGTGAAGGCCAGCAGCTCGCCGTCCTTCAGCTCCGTGATGTCGACCTCGGGCTGGCCGAGGACGTTGAGCTCACCCTCGTTGACGGCCTCGGTGTAGAACTTCGGGAGCGCGTCGTTGACGGCCTCCTCCAGCACAGCACCCCGGCCGAACCGCTGGTCGATGACCCGGTTGGGGATCTTGCCCTTGCGGAACCCCTTCACCGTGACCTGCTGGTTGATCTTCTTGTACGCCGCGTCGAGGCTGTCCTTGAGCTCCTCGAAGGGCACCTCGATGCTGAGCCGAACCCGGGTCGGGTTCAGGGTCTCCACGGCGCTCTTCACGGTTCGGTCTCCTTGGTGGCTGACTTCTTGGGGTTCTGCTCCACCGCTTCACAGGCGGCTTCGCCGACCGAGCCCGGTACATCAGACACACGGGCACGCATTTTGCATAGTAACGGCAAGGGGGAGGACTCCCACAACGCGATCTTGCCGGTGGTCGGGGTGGCCGGATTCGAACCGACGACCTTCCGCTCCCAAAGCGGACGCGCTACCAAGCTGCGCCACACCCCGTCGGTGCGACACGTAGGGTACATGCAGAAGGGGCGCGCACCGGCCGGTTTCGGCGGGCTCGCCGGGCCCCGCGCCGCGCGGCTCGCGATGGGGTGTGCGGGACGCGCCCGCGACCCGCTACGATGCTTCCCGTACCGCGGTCCCGGCGACCTGCGGTGCACCGCATGCGGGCGTAGCTCAATGGTAGAGCCCTAGTCTTCCAAACTAGCTACGCGGGTTCGATTCCCGTCGCCCGCTCCACCGACGCGAAGGGCCCGGTCCGAACGGACCGGGCCCTTCGCGCTGCCCGGCCGCGGCCGGACCGACGGGTCAGAAGCTGATCTGGTTGATCGTCTCGGCTATCGAGTTCATGAACCTGTTGATCGACGGAGCCATGCCGGTCGATGCCAGGAAGAAGCCGAAGAGCACGGCGACGACCGCGGGGCCGCCCTTGATGGAGCCGCTTCGGATCATGACCACCAGGATGATCGCCAAAAGAAGCACCACGGACAGTGAAATGGCCACGACTGTTCACACCCTCGGTCGGTCCGCCTTGCCGGCCCGGAGAGGTGCGGCCGCGCACTCCTCCGTTCCGTCCATGGTGCCACCAACTGCCCTGTGGTTGCTGCCGGGTGACGAATCGACCTGTCGATATCACGCCATCTTGCGCCCCCTGCGCCCCCCGCGCGCCGGTCGCGCCGCCGGGACCGCTCCGGCCGCCCCTCCCCGGGGCCCGGCCGGCCCCGGGGAGGGGCGGCCGGACGAGCCCCCGCCAACAGGCCCTCATATGCAACGGTGATCGTTTCTGTACCCACACGGTTTATTCACATGCAATTCCGAGACGCCGACGAACGGGAATTCACCCTCATAAAGGGTGGGTGAAATGCCCCATTTAAGAGGGGTAAGTAGGGGCATTTCGGGCGCGAGTTGTCGGTTTGAGAGGCATCTTCGCGGGCAGCCGGGATATTCGAACGCGGTTTTACGCACTGCAATCGAGACGTCTAGGGTGCTTGAGATGTTCCACGCTCCGCACGCATTTCAGAGGGCCCCGCTCCCATCGGCGACCCGGGAGTCGGAGCCCAGACCGGACACACCGGCGACCACCGCGGACCGGCCCGATCAGGCCGCCGCGACGAAACGGCGGGATGCCTACTTCGACAACGCCAAGTACCTGGCCATCGTGCTCGTCGCGGTGGCGCACTCCTGGGTGCCCGTCATGGACGGGAGCCGGGCCGCCCGCGCGCTGTACATGGTGACGTACACCTTCCACATGCCCGCGTTCATCATCATCTCGGGTTATTTCTCACGGTCGTTCGACATGAGTCCGGCCAAGGTGAAGCGGCTGGTCACCGGGGTGGCCGTGCCGTACGTGGTGTTCGAGACCGCGTACTCGCTCTTCCGGCGGTACGCCGACGACGCCGACGCCCCCATCAGCCTCACCGAACCCTGGTACCTCACCTGGTTCCTGGCGGCGCTGTTCGTCTGGCGTCTCACCACGCCGATCTGGCGGAGCCTGCGCCACCCCCTGGCGGTCTCCCTGGTCATCGCCTGCCTCGCGTCGTTCGCGCCCAGCATCGGCAACGATCTCGATCTGCCGCGCGTCCTGCAGTTCCTGCCGTTCTTCGTGCTGGGGCTCCAGCTCACGCCCGAGCACTTCCGCCTGGTGCGCCGCCGCGAGGTGCGGATCCTGGCGGTGCCGCTGGTCGCGGGAGCGGTGGTCTTCGCGTACTGGGCAGCCCACCGGATGCAACTGGACTGGTTCCTGCGGAACAACAGCGCCCAGGACACGGGCAACCCGTGGTGGTACGGCGTGGTGATGACGCTCGCGCTGTTCGGCTGCGCGCTCCTGCTCACCGCCGCGTTCCTTTCCTGGGTGCCGCGCCGCCGCATGTGGTTCACGGTGCTCGGCGCCGGGACGATCTGCGGCTATCTGCTGCACGGCTTCATGGTCAAGGGCGCCGAGTACTCCGGCCTCATCGACCGGAACGAGTGGCTGGTCTCCCCGACCGGCCTGGTGCTGGCCACGGTCGTCGCCTCGGCCGGGGTGACGCTGATGTGCACGCCTCCGGTGCGGCGCGTGCTGCGGTGCGTGACCGAGCCGGACATGGACTGGGCGTTCCGCAAGGACGCCGCCAGGATCTGAGCACGAGCCCGTCCCGGGCACCCGGACACGGCGGCGCCCGGCCCCCCCCCGGGGGGGGGCGCCGCCGGGGGGGGTAGATAACAGGGGGCCGC
>NZ_JBSFHN010000011.1:0-66373 GCF_053597115.1 Streptomyces sp. NPDC001515 | reverse complement strand
TTTTTTGTTTCCGGGGGCCCCCCCGTCCTGCGTCCCGCCCGCGCCCCCCCCTGTTCGCCCCCCCGCCCGCGCCCGGCCCCCCGCCCCGGGGCCGCCCCCGGCCCCCTCGCGGGGCCGGGCGCCGCCGTGTTGGCTCAATACCGACGCTCCGGGCCCGTCACGGTACGGAGAGCCCCAGAAGCTCGCGTACCAGCGCATACTTCGCGGTCAGCCGGGTACGGGTGGCCGCGTCCAGGACCGCGAGCCGGTCCGGGTCCGCGTTGTGGGCCAGATCGGCCTCCTTGACCAGCAGGGCCCCGGGCGTGGCCAGAATCCGCCCGGCGTAGGCCGGCAGGTCCTCGCCCTCCCGTTTGGTGACGGCGAGCACCATCTCCTTGACCCGGTCCGGCAGTGCGGCATCGGCCAGCCACTCCTCGCCGAGCACCCCGTCCTCCACCGCGTCGTGCAGCCAGGCCGCCGCGATCTGCTCCTCGCCGCCACCCCGGGCGCGGACCCCCTCCGCGACGGCAGCGAGGTGCTCCGCGTAGGGCCGGCCCGCCTTGTCGCGCTGCCCGGCATGGGCCTCGCGGGCCAGGGCCTCGATCTCGGCCAGGGTCAGGGGCGGGGGCGCGGCTGCTCCGGAGGTGGCGGTCATGGGGTGAGCGTACGGGCCCGGCCGCCCCCGAGTCCCAGGCGTTCGGAGGTACCCCTCCCAGGGGTTCGGAGGCACCTCTCCCAGGGGGTTCGGAGGGCACCACAGATCGTTCGGTAAACTAATTACTGACGATTTCTTGACGTTCTCTTGACCCAACGAAGGATCAGGCTCATCGGACACGCAGACACGCTCATCGCCATGGGCGGCGCCTTCCTCGCCGCCGCCGTCCTCGCCCGCGTCGGCAGCCGCATCGGACTGCCCACCATCCCCCTGTTCATCCTGGCCGGGATCCTCCTCGGCCCGCACACCCCCGGCATCGTCCTGGTCGCCGACCCGCACGAGCTGGAGATGCTCTCCGCGCTCGGCCTGGTGCTGCTGCTCTTCTACCTCGGCCTGGAGTTCCACCTCGACGACCTCAAAGCGGGCGGCCGGAAGATGGCCCTCGCCGGGGGAACCTATCTCGCGCTGAACGTCGGTGCCGGGCTCGGCTTCGGCTTCGCGCTCGGCTGGGGCACCTCCGAGGCCCTGGTCCTCGCCGGAGTGCTCGGCATCTCCTCGTCCGCGATCGTCACCAAGGTCCTGGTCGACCTCGGCCGCATCGGCAATCCGGAGACCAAGCCGATCCTCGGCATCATCGTCGTCGAGGACGTGTTCCTCGCCCTGTACCTCGCGGCCCTGCAGCCGATCCTCTCCGGCGCCGACAGCCTCGCCTCGGCCGCCGTCGACGGGGGCAAGGCGTTCGGTTTCCTGCTGCTCCTCGCGCTGGCCGCCCGCTTCGGCACCCGGATCGTCGGCAAGCTCATCCACACGCGCGACGACGAACTGCTCGTGATCTCCTTCCTCGGCGCGGCCGTCCTGGTGGCCGGCGTCTCCGAGTGGTTCGGTGTCGCCGACGCCATCGGCGCGTTCATGGTGGGCCTGATGCTCGGCAGCACGACCTCGGGGGAACGCATCCTCAAACTGGTCCATCCGCTGCGCGACGCCTTCGGCGCCATCTTCTTCTTCGCCTTCGGCCTCTCCATCAACCCCGGCGACCTGCCCACCGTGGTCTGGCCGGTGCTGGCCGCCGTGGCCGTCACCCTCGCCATGAACGTCCTCGCCGGACTCGCCGCCGCCAAGGTCTACCGCTTCGGCCCGCAGGCCACCGCGAACATCTCGACCACCCTGGTGGCACGCGGTGAGTTCGCGCTGATCCTCGCCACCATGGCGGCGGGCGCGGGACTGGACGAGCGGCTCTCGCCGTTCATCGCGTGCTACGTCCTGCTGCTCGCGGTACTGGCCCCGCTGGCCGCCGGACGCTCGCACTGGCTGGCCCGGCTGCTGCCCGGGAACCGCGAGGCGGTCCCCCTCACCACCGGGTGAGGACGCGGGCCGTTCGCGTACGGCCCCTCAGGCCCTGCGCGAGAGCAGCAGCAGCGCCCGGTCGTCGTTGACGTCCTTGGCGCACGCCTCGATGAGGTGCCATGCCGCACCCTCGAACCCCGTCGTGACATAGCGGTCGGCCTCGCCGGTGAGCCGGTCGATGCCCTCCGCGATGTCACGGTCGGCGGCCTCCACCAGTCCGTCGGTGAAGAGCATCAGCACGTCTCCGGGGGCGAGATGGCCCTTCACGGCGTCGAACTCGGCCCCGTCGTACACCCCGAGCAGCGGGCCCTCCGCCGACTTCTCCTCCCACTGGCCGCTGCCGGCGTGGAGCTGGAGGGCGGGGGGATGGCCGGCCGAGAGCAGTTCGTAGTCCCCCGAATGCAGGTCGAGCACCAGATGGATCGAGGTGGCGAATCCCTCGTCCCAGTCCTGGCGCAGCAGATAGCCGTTGGCCGCGGGGAGGAATCCGTGCGGCGGCAGCGAGCCGAGGAGACCGCCGAAGGCGCCGGAGAGCAGCAGGGCCCGGGATCCCGCGTCCATGCCCTTGCCCGAGACATCGGTGAGCACGGCCTCCAGGGTGCGCCCGCCGTTGGTGCGCGCGGCGACGACGAAGTCCCCGGAGAAGGACTGCCCGCCCGCCGGGCGCAGCGCCATCTCGCGGTGCCAGCCCTGCGGCAGCCGGGGCAGGGCGCTCTGCACCCGGATGCGTTCGCGCAGGTCGAAGAGCATCGTGCCGCCGCGCCGCCAGGGGACGCCGACCCGGGCCCGGAACTGGGCGAGGATCAGTCCGAGGAATCCGCAGGCCGCGACGGTGAGCACGATGCCCGGGGTGATGCGGCCCGGACCGTCGTCGTACGGGCCGAGCCGGAGCGCCTCCACGATCAGGGCGGCCGCGGCCGTCGCGTACAGACCGAGCAGGCTGGCCGGGCGCAGCAGCAGACCGCCGGCGACGATCGGCAGGACCAGCAGGGTCGGTGCGAACCAGAGCGGATTGAGCAGGGTGGCGCAGGTGATGGCCGGGATGGTCAGCATCAGCGCCGCGAGGGCGATCCAGTCGGAGCCGTCGCCGCGGAAGTAGTCGACGCCGGAGCGGCGCAGGGCGGTGCGTACCCGGTGCGCCGATTTCCGCAATCGGGCCGGGTAGGTCTCTGCTCCTGCGCGTCGGGCCATTGCGGGGACCTTATCGATCCGACGGCCTCCGGTGCAGGGGGACCCCGTGACAATGCGTTCGAAAACGGGTCGCCGGGGCCTCGGACGCTTTGGTAGGCATGGCGTATGACGACAGAGCTCCGGGTCCTGCGCCCGTCCGAGTGGAACCAGTGGTTCGAGAGTCTGGAGCTCGCCTTCGGCGGGGTGGCGGAGCCACCCGAGCAGCGTGAGCTGGACGAGGCGCTGACCGAGCACGAGCGGTCGATCGGGATCTGGGACGGCGACGACGTGGTGGGCACCGCGGGGGCGTTCAGCTTCCGGGTGGCGGTGCCGGGCGGGGCGATGGTGCCGGCGGCCGGGGTGACGATGGTGAGCGTGGCGGCGACGCACCGCAGGCGCGGGTTGCTCACCTCGATGATGCGCCGGCAGCTCGACGACGTGCGGGCGCTGGGCGAGCCGATCGCGGTGCTGACGGCCTCCGAGCCGGCGATCTACGGCCGGTTCGGATACGGGGTGGCGAGCCGGCAGATGTCGATGGTCATCGACACGGACCGGGTGCGCCTCAGCGTGCCGGAGGGCACGGACGGGGTGCGGCTGCGGTACGCGCGCCCGGACGAGGCGGTCGCGGCCTGCGAGGGCGTGTACGCGCGTCTGGTGGCGGGCCGGCCTGGCGTTCCGGCCCATGGTCCCGGCTGGGAGCGCAAGCCGCTGGTCGATCCGGTGAGCGCGCGGGAGGGCGGTTCGGCCCTCCAGTGTCTGCTGGCGGAGCGCGAGGGCGAGATCGTCGGATACACGAACTTCCATCTCCGGCCGGCCTGGGACAAGGCGGGCCCCAAGGGCCGGGTCCTGGTCGGTGACCTCGCGGCGCTGGACCCGGCGGCCTACGCGGCGCTGTGGCGCCATCTGTTCGGGATCGATCTGATGTCGGAGGTCGAGGCGCGGAACCGGCCGGTGGACGATCCGGTGCTGCACATGGTCTCGGACGTGCGGCGGTGCGACGTACGGCTGCGGGACTCGCTGTACGTACGGCTGGTGGAGCTGGGCGCGGCGCTGGAGGCGCGGAGCTACCGGGGGCCGCTGGACGTGGTGTTCGAGGTGGCCGACGACTTCTGTCCGTGGAACGCGGGGCGCTGGCGGCTGACGGCGGACGCGAAGGGCGCCGCCGTCTGCCGGCGCACCGAGGACCCGGCCGATCTGGCGCTGACGGTACGGGAGCTGGCCTCGGCGTATCTGGGCGGCGAGGCGCTCTCCGCGCTGGCCGGCGCGGGCCGGGTGCGCGAGCTGCGGGCGGGCGCGGTGGCGGAGGCGTCGGCGGCGTTCCTGTCCGATGTGGCGCCCTGGCTGCCCCGGGGGTTCTGAGGCGCCGTCCGTGCGCGGGGCGCGGGCCGGGACCCTTCAGGGGGCGGGCCGGGACGCCCCTCAGCGGGCCTGGCAGCCGGGGCACCAGAAGAGGTTGCGGGCGGCCAGGTCCGCGGTGCGGATCTCGGTGCCGCAGATGTGGCAGGGCAGCCGGGCCCGCCGGTAGACGTACACCTCGCCGCCGTGGTCGTCCACGCGCGGCGGCCGGCCCATCGCCTCGGGCAGGTGCTCGGGGCGGACGGTGTCGATGCGGTTGTTCCGTACGCCCTCGCGCATGAGGGCGCCCAGGTCGGTCCAGATCGCGTCCCATTCGCGGCGGGTGAGGTCCTTGCCGGCTCGGTACGGGTCGATCCCGTGGCGGAAGAGGACCTCGGCGCGGTAGACGTTGCCGACGCCGGCGACGACCTTCTGGTCCATGAGCAGGGCGGCGACGGTGATCCGGCTGCGGGAGATCCGGCGCCAGGCGCGCTCGCCGTCCTCGTCGGGGCGCAGCGGGTCCGGTCCCAGCCGTTGCTGTATCGCCGACTTCTCGTCGGCGGTGATCAGGGCGCAGGCGGTGGGGCCGCGCAGGTCGGCGTGGTGGGCGTCGTTGAGCAGGCGCAGCCGCACGGTGTCGGTGGCCGGCGGGGCCGGGACCGTACCGAATCCGAGTTTGCCGAACAGGCCGAGGTGGATGTGGACCCAGCCCCGGTCCCCGAAGCCGAGGAAGAGGTGCTTGCCGTGCGCGTCGGCCTCGTCCAGGACCCGGCCGTCCAGCAGGGCGGCGCCGTCGGCGAACCTCCCCTGCGGGCTGCTGACCCGCACCGGCCGTCCGGCGAAGCGTGCGCGGTGGTCGTCCGCGAGGCGGTGGATGGTGTGTCCCTCGGGCACGGCTGCGGTTCTCCTCGTGACATGGCTGTGCCGCCGGGGGTACCGGCGGCACGGTCAAGGGTAGGGGAGGTCAGCCCTGCTGCGGGTGGTGGGCCGGGACGGGGGGCAGCTCGCCGGTGTTCTCGTACGCGGTGAGCATGTCGATGCGGCGGGTGTGCCGCGCGTCGCCCGAGTAGGGGGTGGCCAGGAAGATCTCGACGAACTTGGTGGCCTCCTCGGTGGTGTGCATGCGCCCGCCGATGGAGATCACGTTGGCGTTGTTGTGCTCACGGCCGAGGGCGGCGGTCTGCTCGCTCCAGGCGAGTGCGGCGCGGACGCCCTTGACCTTGTTGGCGGCGATCTGCTCGCCGTTGCCGGAGCCGCCGATCACGATGCCGAGGCTGTCCGGGTCGGCGGCCGTCTTCTCGGCGGCGCGCAGGCAGAACGGGGGGTAGTCGTCCTGGGCGTCGTAGATGTGGGGACCGCAGTCGACGACTTCGTGGTCCTGCCCCTTGAGCCACTCGACGAGGTGGTTCTTGAGTTCGTAGCCGGCATGGTCGGATCCGAGGTACACGCGCATGGGGGCAGTGTGGCATGTGCGGCGCCGGGGCACGGACGACGGGGTGGGGCGTGCCCGGTGTCGGGCACGGCGGGGGCGGGGTCGCCTCCGACGTTCCGGCGACGGTGTGGGGGCTTCGGGCGGAACGCGAGAGGCCCGCCGGCGCTTCGCAGCGTGCCGGCGGGCCTCTTCGTCCTCGCGGTGCGTCAGCCGCGGCGGCCCAGCAGCTTCCAGGAGGCGGGCAGGGCGCCCATGGCCAGGGCGGCCTTCAGGGCGTCGCCGAGGAGGAAGGGGGTGAGGCCGGCCGCGATCGCGGCGCTCGCGGACATCCCCGTGGACAGGGCGAGGTAGGGAACGCCGACGGCGTAGATGATCGCCGAGCCGAGGACCATCGTGCCGGCGGTGCGCAGCACGGAGCGGTCGCCGCCGCGGCGGGCGAGGCCGCCCACGACGGTGGCGGCGAGCAGCATGCCGAGGACGTAGCCGAAGGAGGCCCCGCCCGCGCCGGAGCTGCCGGCGGAGAACCACGGCATGCCGGCCATGCCGACGAGCGCGTAGACGGCCAGGGAGAGGAAGCCCCGGCGGGCGCCGAGCGCGGTGCCGACGAGGAGCGCGGCGAAGGTCTGGCCGGTGACGGGGACCGGCGAGCCGGGGACCGGGACGGCGATCTGGGCCGCGATGCCGGTGAGCGCGGCACCGCCGAGCACCAGGGCGGTGTCCACGGCGTAACGGTTCCGGGCGGCGGGCAGCAGGTCGGCGAGGACCGCTCCGGTACGGACGGGGGCGGCGGCAGTACTCATCGGATCTCCGCGGGGGTGAGGGCAGGTGGGACGGACCGAGGGTGACGTTAGCCGACGGAGTATGACCGGAACACCGGCAGCGGCCCACAAAGGGGTGAATGAGGGGTTGGTGGGATTCGCACAATCAGGTGCACGCAATCGCGTCGGGGGGTGATGCTCGTCACTGAGGTGAGAGGCGAGGGCGCCCGTCGCGGGCGGACCGGCGACCGGGGTCCCGACTGTGAGTTCCCTCTAAAGCGGCGGCGGGTGGCGGTGAAGGGGTCCGGGTGGTCCGGTGTGCGTGGCGTGAGGCCCTGGTGCCCGTATAGCGAACGGTGGTTCCCGTTGAGCGGGGCGCGTGCTCAGACTGGTGCCCATCCCCCCGTCTCGACCAGTGAACAGGGTTCGTCCATGCCCCGGACCTCCGCCTCTTCCCCCACCGGACCCCCCACAGACCCCAACGACCCCACCGACCCGGCCGATCCGTCCGGGCCGTCCGGGCCGTCCGGGTCGGCTGATCCGTCCGGTTCGTCCGCCGGAAGGGAGGCCGCGCTCGGCCACGGCCTCAAGCAGCGTCATCTGTCCATGATCGCGCTCGGCGGGGTGATCGGCGCCGGGCTCTTCGTCGGCTCCGGCGCCGGCATCGCCGCCGCCGGCCCGTCGATCGTGATCGCGTACGCGGCCTCCGGTCTGCTGGTGATGCTCGTGATGCGCATGCTGGGCGAGATGTCGGCGGCCCATCCGGCCTCCGGCTCGTTCTCCGTGCACGCCGAGCGGGCGATCGGTCCGTGGGCCGGGTTCACGGCGGGCTGGTCGTTCTGGGTACTGCTCTGCGTCGCCGTCGGCCTGGAGGGCATCGCGGCGGCGAAGATCGTCACCGGCTGGCTGCCGGGAACCCCGGAGTGGGCCTGGGTGGCGCTGTTCGTCGTGGTGTTCCTGGGGACGAACCTGGCCTCGGTGACGCGCTTCGGCGAGTTCGAGTTCTGGTTCGCGGCGCTGAAGGTCACCGCGATCGCCCTGTTCCTGGTACTGGGGGTGCTGGCGGTGCTCGGGGTGCTCCCGGGCACGGACGCCCCCGGTACGGCGAACCTCACCGGGGAGGGCGGCTTCCTGCCGAACGGCTCGGAAGGGCTGGTCATCGGCCTGCTCGCCTCCGTCTTCGCGTACGGGGGCCTGGAGACCGTCACCATCGCCGCGGCGGAGTCCGAGAATCCGGTGCGGGGCGTCGCGAAGGCCGTGCGGACGGCGATGTGGCGGATCGCGCTGTTCTACGTGGGCTCGATGGCCGTCGTCGTGACGCTGGTGCCGTGGGACGACCCGAAGGTCGTGGACGTCGGCCCCTTCTACGCCGCCCTCGACCACCTGGGCATCGCCGGCGCGGCGGAGATCATGAACGTGGTCATCCTGGTGGCGCTGCTGTCGGCGATGAACGCGAACATCTACGGCGCCTCCCGCATGGCCTGTTCACTCGTGGCCCGTGGCCAGGGCCCCAAGCGGCTGGGCCGGGTCGACTCGGGCGTGCCGCGCGCGGCGGTCCTCGTCTCGTCGGTGTTCGGCTTCGTGTGCGTGCTGCTGAGCTACTGGCGACCCGACGACGTCTTCCCCTGGCTGCTCAACATGACCGGTGCGGTGATCCTGGTCGTCTGGATCTTCATCGCCGTCTCCCAGCTGATCCTGCGCTCCCGGCTGGAGCGCGAGGCCCCGCAGCGGCTGGTCGTCCGGATGTGGCTGTTCCCGGGGCTGACCGTGGTGGCCCTGCTGGCCATGGCCGGGATCTTCGTCCTGATGCTCCGCCAGCCGGACACCCGCGACCAGTTGCTGGCGACGGGGGCGCTGACGGCGGTCCTGATCGTGGTGGGCCTGGTGCGGCAGAGGCGCGGGGCGCGCGGATAGCGGAGGCGCGCGGACAGCCGAGGCGCGTGCGGAGCCGAGGCGCGCGGGCAGGCGCGGACAGTCAGGGACCCGGACGGAACGCCGGGCGGGCCGGAGGGATCCGGGCCGCCCGGCGTTTTCGCGTGCGGACGGGGGTGGCGCGTCGTTACGGGAGCGTCGCAACGGGAGCGTCACGGCGGTCGCGTCGCGACGATAGCGTCGCGACGCGACCAGAACGACGTGACGCCACCGGACCGTCGCAACGAAACCGCATCGTCCCGTCGCCACCGGACCGTCGCTACCGGACCGTCGCGACGCACCGGTCCTACGCCGAAGGACTGACCACCCCTCAGCCCTTCCTGCTGTTAGCCTGCTCTTGCATATAGATTGCAATAACCACAGGGCAGCAGTTGGAGGCTTCGAACCATGGCCACGTACACGCTTCCGGAACTCCCGTACGACTACGCGGCGCTCGAACCGGTCATCGACCCGCAGATCATCGAGCTGCACCACGACAAGCACCACGCCGCGTACGTGAAGGGGGCGAACGACACCCTGGAGCAGCTGGCGGAGGCGCGCGACAAGGAGGCGTGGGGGGCCATCAACGGGCTGCAGAAGAACCTCGCGTTCCACCTCTCCGGCCACATCCTGCACTCCATCTACTGGCACAACATGACCGGTGACGGCGGCGGCGAACCGCTCGCGGCGGACGGGGTCGGCGACCTCGCGGACGCGATCACCGAGTCCTTCGGCTCCTTCGCCGGTTTCAAGGCCCAGCTCACCAAGGCCGCTGCCACCACGCAGGGCTCCGGCTGGGGCGTCCTCGCCTACGAGCCCGTCAGCGGCCGGCTGATCGTCGAGCAGGTCTACGACCACCAGGGCAACGTGGGCCAGGGCTCGGTGCCCGTGCTGGTCTTCGACGCCTGGGAGCACGCCTTCTACCTCCAGTACAAGAACCAGAAGGTCGACTTCATCGAGGCCATGTGGCGCGTCGTCAACTGGCAGGACGTGGCCCAGCGCTACGCCGCCGCCAAGGAGCGCGCGGACGTGCTCCTGCTCGCGCCCTGACCGGCGCCCCGGACGTCCTGCCTCGTGATCGTCTTCTCACCCTTCACCCGGCAGGCGGATGAAGGAGGGCCCCCGCGAGGACGTGACTCGCGGGGGCCCTCTTCGTACGCGGACAACGTGCGGCGTACATCGCTCGGTGTGCGGCGTGCGGCGTGCGGCGTGCGGCGGCTCAGTCGAAGACGGGGCCCTGGGTGCGGGTGCGCTTGATCTCGTAGAAACCGGGGATCGAGGCGACCAGCAGGGTCCCGTCCCACAGCTTCGCCGCCTCCTCGCCCTTCGGGGCGGGGGTGACGACCGGGCCGAAGAAGGCGATCTGCTCGCCGTCCGGGCCGGGCACGGCGATGACCGGGGTGCCGACGTCCTGGCCGACCTTCTCGATGCCCTCGCGGTGGGAGGCGCGCAGCTCGGTGTCGTAGGCGTCGGAGTCCGCGTACTCGGCGAGTTCGGCGGGCAGGCCGACGTCCTCCAGGGCGCCGAGGACCGCCTCGCGGGTGGGGCCCTCCCCGCGGTTGTGGAAACGGGTGCCGAGCGCGGTGTAGAGCGGGCCGACGATGTCGTCGCCGTGCTTCTGCTGGGCGGCGATCACGACGCGGACCGGGCCCCACGCCTTGTTCTCCAGAAGGTCGCGGTACTCCTCGGGCAGTTCGTCGAGCCGGTCCTCGTTCAGCACGGCCAGGCTCATCACGTGCCAGCGGACCTCGACGTCGCGGACCTTCTCCACCTCCAGCATCCAGCGGGAGGTCATCCAGGCCCACGGGCAGAGCGGGTCGAACCAGAAATCGACGGGGGTTCTGCCGGTGGACGTGCTGTTGTCAGACATGTCTCTCCTCAAGAGGACCGATCGCATCCTGTGACCCAGAACACCGACGGACGCGTCGGCCATTCCCGCCCGCCGGGCTCCGGACGGGCATGGGAGGATCAAAGTATTCGAACGTGACACAAAGGAGTGTGCTCGTGCCCGGTGAGAACCTGTCCCGCGACGAGGCCCGTGAACGGGCCGAGCTGCTGACCGTCGACGGATACGACGTCGAGCTCGACGTCCGTTCCGCGGTCGGCGGGCCCGACGGGGAGGACGGGCAGGGGGCCGCGCCGCGGACCTTCCGCTCGGTGACGACGATCCGGTTCCGTTCCGCCCAGCCCGGCGCGACGACCTTCGCGGACCTGATCGCCCCGTCCGTGAACGCGGTGACGCTGAACGGGACGGCGCTGGACCCCGCCACCGTCTTCGACGGAACGCGCGTGACGCTGGCCGACCTGCCCGAGGGCGAGAACGTCCTGGTGGTCGACGCGCAGTGCGCGTACAGCAGGACGGGCGAGGGGATGCACCGCTTCGTCGACCCGGAGGACGGCGAGGTCTACCTCTACACCCAGTACGAGCCGGCGGACGCGCGCCGCGTCTTCGCCAACTTCGAGCAGCCCGACCTCAAGGCCCCCTACCGCTTCCGGGTGACGGCGCCCGAGGAGTGGACGGTGTGGAGCAACGGGGCCGAGGAGTCCCGCGAGGGCGGGGTGTGGCGGTTCGCCGAGACGAAGCCGATCTCGACGTACATCACGGCGGTCGTCGCCGGTCCGTACCACTACGTGACCGACTCCTACAGCCGTACGTTCGACGACGGCACCACGCTCGAGATCCCGCTCGGCGCGATGTGCCGCAAGGGGCTCGCCCGGCACTTCGACGCGGACGACATCTTCCTGATCACCAAGCAGGGCCTGGACTTCTTCCACGACAACTTCGACTACCCGTACCCGTTCGGGAAGTACGACCAGGCGTTCGTTCCCGAGTACAACCTCGGGGCGATGGAGAACCCGGGCTGTGTGACGTTCCGCGAGGAGTACATCTACCGCGGCAAGGTGACGCAGGCGGCGTACGAGAGCCGGGCCAACGTCATCCTGCACGAGATGGCGCACATGTGGTTCGGGGACCTCGTCACCATGCAGTGGTGGGACGACCTGTGGCTCAAGGAGTCGTTCGCCGACTTCATGGGCGTCTTCGCCATGGTGGAGGCCACGCGCTTCAAGGACGGCTGGATCACCTTCGCCAACAACCGCAAGTCCTGGGCGTACCGCGCCGACCAGCTGCCGTCCACCCACCCGATCACGGCCGACATCCGTGACCTGGAGGACGCGAAGCTCAACTTCGACGGCATCACCTACGCCAAGGGCGCCTCGGTGCTCAAGCAGCTCGTGGCGTACGCGGGCCGGGAGGCGTTCCTGGAGGGCGCGCGGCGCTACTTCAAGAAGCACGCCTACGGCAACACCCGCCTGGGCGACCTGCTCTCGGTGCTGGCCGAGACCTCGGGCCGGGACATGACCGCGTGGTCGCGTTCCTGGCTGCAGACCGCGGGCGTCAACGCGCTGACCCCGGTCGCCACCTACGACGCCTCCGACCGGATCACCGAGCTGGCCGTCCTCCAGGAGGCGGCGGACACGCACCCGGAGCTGCGCCCGCATCGGGTCGCGGTCGGCCTGTACCGCCGTACGCCCGACGGCGACCTGGTGCGCTACGCGCGTGCCGAGGCGGACGTGTCGGGCCCCCGTACCGTGATCGCGGAGCTGGCCGGTTCGCTGCGGCCCGAGCTGATCCTGGTCAACGACGACGACCTGACGTACTGCAAGGTCCGGTTCGACGAGGCGTCGCTGGACACGCTCCGCGCGCACCTGGGCGATCTGACCGACCCGCTGGCCCGCGCGCTGTGCTGGTCCGCGCTGTGGAACCTCACCCGCGACGGGCTGATGCCCGCCCGCGACTTCGTCGCGCTGGTGCTGGCCTTCTCCGGCCGGGAGACGGACATCGGGGTGCTGCAGATGCTGCACACCTGGACGCGTACGGCGCTGGTGCACTACGCGGCGCCGGCGTGGCGCGAGGAGGGCGCCCGGAGCCTGGCCGAGGGCGCGCTGCGCGAGCTGCGGCTCGCGGAGCCGGGCAGCGAGCACCAGCTGGCCTGGGCCCGGTTCTTCGCCGCCGTGGCTTCCTCGGACACGGACTTCCAGCTGCTGTCCGGGCTGCTCGACGGCACGGCCCGGATCGACGGACTGGACGTCGACCAGGAGCTGCGCTGGGCGCTGCTGTCCCCGCTGGCCTCGCACGGCGCGGCCGACGAGTCCGCGGTCGCGGCCGAACTGGCCCGGGACGACACGGCGTCCGGCAAGCGCCATCAGGTGCGGTGCCTGGCCTCGCGTCCCTCGGCCTCGGTCAAGGCGCAGGCGTGGGCGGCCGTCGTGGAGTCGGACGCGCTCTCCAACGCCCTGGTGGAGGCCACGATCCTGGGCTTCTCCCAGTCCTCGCAGCGCGAGCTGCTGGCGCCGTACGCGGAGAAGTACTTCGCCGCGATCGAGCGGGTCTGGGCCGAGCGCTCGATCCAGATCGGGATGTCCGTGGTGCGGGGGCTGTTCCCCGCGCTCCAGGACGACCCGGCGACGCTCGCGGCGGCGGACGCCTGGCTCGCGGAGCACGCGGACGCGGCGCCCGCGCTGCGGCGTCTGGTCCTGGAGTCCCGGGACGACCTGGCGCGGGCGCTGCGCGCCCAGGCGTGCGACTCCGCCGAGGACTGATCCGGCGTTTCCGGTCCGCGTGCCCGAGGCCCGTTCCCCCGTGCGGGGGACGGGCCTCGGTGCTCCGTTCCGGGTGCTTCCGCCGGGTGCTTCCGCCGGGTGCGCGGGGCGTGTGCGCCCGGCGCCCGGTGACGGTGGCGCGCCCCCGGTGACCGGCGGGAAAACGCGGCGGGTCGGGCCTTTTCGGGAGTCGAACGTCCGTACTTTAGGACGGTGTTGTCCGGGTATGTCGACGGGCCTGTAACAGGGGTTCAGACCCCGGCCGCCGACGGGATAGACCGAAGCATGACCCAGGACACCCCACTCTCCCCCTGTCACTCCCGTCTCGCTTCGGACGTCCGCGAACGCGTCCTGTCGGCCGCTCAGCTGAAGGCCCGGGGGGTCTCCCCCGCGCAGAGCGCCGGCCGGTGCCTGCCCGGCGGCCCGTGGCAGCAGCCGCTTCCCGGCGTCTTCGTCCTGCACCCCGGACCGCTGAGCGACCGCGAACGGCTGCGGTCGGCGCTGCTGTACGCGGGACGGCCGCCCGCCGCCGGACGGCGCTCCGCGCCGGCGCGCGCCGGGGCAGCCGATCCCGGGTACGGCGAGGCGATGCTCACCGGCCTGGCCGCGCTCTCGCTGCACGGCTTCACCACCGCGCCGCCCGCCCTGGCCACGGACCGGGTCGACGTGCTGGTGCCGCGCGCCCGGCGGCTGCGCTCGACCGGCCACGTCCGGCTGACGCGCACCTCCGACCTGCCCGAGCCGGAGGTGGTGGACGGGCTGCCGGTGGCCCCGGCGGGCCGGGCGCTGGCGGACGCCGTGGCGGGGCTGGGGGACGCCCTGGTGGTGCGCCGGCTGCTGACGGAGGCGGTCCGCGGCGGACACTGCGAACCGGCGGTCGTGGTGGGCGAGCTGAACCGGGCGAAGGTGCTCGGCCGCCCCCAGGTGGTGCACGCGGTGGACTCGCTGCTCGCCGAGGGGCGGGCGCTCGCCGAAGAGCGGCTGTACGACCTGGTGCGGGCGCACGGGCTGCCGGAACCGCTGTGGAACGTGGAGCTGCGGCTGCCCGGCGGTCCGCATCTGGGCGCGGTGGACGCGTACTGGCCGCAGGAGGCGGTCGCCGTGGAGCTGGAGGCACGGGTGCCGCGCCACAGCCGGCTGCCCGACGGGCGGCTGCGGGAGGAGCACGAGAGCGCGTGGTCCGCGTACGCGGAGCGGCGTGAGCACCTGGAGCGGCTCGGCGTCACCGTCGTCCATCTGTCGCCGGGGAAGCTGCGGGACACCCCCCGGCAGCAGGCGGCCGTGGTGCGGACGGCGTTGATGGCGGCGGCCGACCGGGAGCCCGCCGCGTATGTCATGATCCTTCCCCGCTGAGGGCGTGCGCCCCACCTGTCCCACGGGTCCCAGGGAAACCGCTGACCTCCCGGGTCTCGTACACCCCTGTGGTCCCAGGGTTCCCGCCGGTATTCGGGAGACCGCACCGCGCGCCACCTATCGGCGCATTCGTCCCGGGTGACGCTTCGTCACCACTGGCGGGATTACGCCATGACCGCATCTCACCCCCCACAAACCCTCCACAAACAGCGGTCATTTGCGAAAGGGTGAGCGATCATCCGGTACCGATTTCCGGACTCTCTCTTTCACATTCAGGGATGCAGATGACCTCCGAATCCCCCGGCTCCATACCTGGGGCCAGACGCGCGGCCCGCGTCGCGGCCGCCGCCGGACTCGTGGCCGCGCTCGCCGCCTCCGGTGCCGGCCCCGTGTTCGCGGCCGACGACCCGGCAGCCGCCCCCGTCAAGGCCGCCGCCACGGGCTCCGCCCCGGCGGACAAGCTCGGCAAGGCCGACGCCGACGTCCTCGCCAAGGCCAAGGCCAAGGGCGAGAAGAGCATCACGATGATGGTCGCCACCGCGCCCGGTGCGACCGAGCAGGTCGCCGCGCAGCTGGACTCCGTCAAGGGCTCCGTGCTGGGCCGGGCGTACGACAAGCTCGGTTACGTACGGGCGACCGTGCCGACCTCGGCGGCCGACGCCGCCATCAAGGCGGCGTCGAAGCTGTCCTCGGTCCACGGCATCGATCTCAAGCAGGAGATCGTGCTGGACGACCCGACCCCGGCGGCCGACCGCGCGGCCGGTGCCAAGGCCTCGGTGAAGTCGACGGGCACCTACCCGGCGCCCGACAGGAAGACCCCGGCGAAGAACCCGTACAACCCGTCCTTCGAGACGGGCGCGGTCGACTTCGTCAAGCAGCACCCGAAGGCCGACGGCCGCGGCGTGACCATCGGCATCCTGGACTCCGGTGTCGACCTCGGCCACCCCGCGCTGCAGAAGACCACCACGGGCGAGACCAAGATCACCGACTGGGTGACGGCCACCGACCCGGTCAGCGACGACGACGGCACCTGGCTGCGGATGACGGACGCCGTGTCCGGCCCGACGTTCACCTACAAGGGCCGCACCTACTCCGCCCCAGCCGGTTCGTACCGCGTCAGCGTCTTCGCCGAGGCCGCCACCAAGGGCGGCGACATGGCGGGCGACCTCAACCGCGACGGGGACACCACCGACACCTGGGCCGTCCTGTACGACCCGGTCACCGGTTCCGTCCGGGTGGACCTGAACAACAACGGGAACTTCTCCGACGACGCGGTCCTCAAGCCGTACAAGGAGAAGCACCAGGTCTCCTACTTCGGTACGGACGACCCGCGCACCGATGTCGTCGAGCGCATCCCGTTCGTCGTCGAGACCCGCAAGAACGTCGTGTACAACGCGGCCGGAGCCACCTCCGACTACGTCAGCATCGGCGTCATCGAGTCCGAGCACGGCACGCACGTCGCGGGCATCACCGCCGCGAACGGCCTGTTCGGCGGCAAGATGAACGGTGCCGCGCCCGGCGCGAAGCTCGTCTCCTCGCGCGCCTGCACCTGGGCCGGCGGCTGCACCAACATCGCGCTCACCGAGGGCATGATCGACCTCGTCGTGAACCGCGGCGTCGACGTCGTCAACATGTCGATCGGCGGACTGCCGCCGCTCAACGACGGCAACAACGCACGCGCCGAGCTCTACAAGCGGCTCGTCGACATCTACGGCGTCCAGCTCGTCATCGCGGCCGGCAACGACGGCCCGGGGCTGAACACCATCAGCGACCCCGGCCTCGCCGACCACGTCATCTCCGTCGGCGCGTCCATCTCCAAGGAGACCTGGGCCGCCAACTACGGCTCCGGCGTCACCAAGAAGTACGACATGCTGCCCTTCTCCTCGCGCGGTCCGCGTGAGGACGGCGGTTTCACCCCGACGCTGACCGCCCCCGGCGCGGCGATCAACACCACCCAGACCTGGCTGCCCGGCGGCCCGGTCAAGGAGGCGGGCTACGACCTGCCGGCCGGCTACTCCATGCTCCAGGGCACGTCGATGGCCTCCCCGCAGGCCGCCGGCGCCACGGCGCTGCTGCTCTCCGCCGCGAAGCAGAAGCACATCGAGCTGCCCCCGGCCGACCTGCGCACCGCGCTGACCTCCACCGCCACCGAGATCAAGGGCGTCCCCGCGCACGCGCAGGGCTCCGGTCTGATCGACATCGTCGGCGCCTGGAAGCAGATCGAGAAGCAGGGCGCCCCGGCGCACGAGTACAGCGTCAAGGCCCCGGTCGACACCGCGATCGACTTCGCGCTGAAGACCCCGGGCTTCGGCACCGGTCTGTACGACCGCGAGGGCGGCCTCAAGGCCGGCCAGACCAAGACGTACGACGTGACGGTCACCCGCACCACGGGCCCGGACAAGGACGTCACGCACAAGCTGGCCTGGAAGTACGACGACGGGACCTTCAAGCTGCTCGGCGCGAAGAGCGTCAAGCTGCCGCTGGGCAAGCCGGTCACCGTCAAGGTCCAGGCGAAGCCGCGCACCGCGGGCGTGCACAGCGCCATCCTCAC
Organism: Streptomyces sp. NPDC001515; assembly: GCF_053597115.1. Classification (NCBI taxonomy): domain Bacteria; kingdom Bacillati; phylum Actinomycetota; class Actinomycetes; order Kitasatosporales; family Streptomycetaceae; genus Streptomyces; species Streptomyces sp. NPDC001515. The sequence goes on along the minus strand of NZ_JBSFHN010000011.1, from coordinate 49,283 downwards.
GGTGGACGACGCGAAGACCTCCGGGGTGGACCACCAGATCCTCGCCACGGTCGTCGTCGCCAAGGACCTGGTGAAGCCGTCCTACGCGTACTCCGCGTCCGGCTCGGTGCAGCGCAACAGCACCACGTCGTACTTCGTGAACGTTCCGGAGGGCGCCAAGACCCTTGAGGTCGCCCTCGGCGCGCTGCGCTCGGGCAGCCAGACCCGCTTCATCTCCATCCACCCGTACGGGGTCCAGATGGAGGACAGCGGAACGCCGTTCTGCTACCCGAACTACGAGAACCCGGCCAACACCTGCCGCCCGGACGTGCGCTCGTACGCCGACCCGCAGGCCGGTGTCTGGGAGATCGAGATCGAGGCCCGGCGCACCTCGCCGCTGCTCGACAACCCGTACAAGCTGGACGTCTCGCTGCTCGGCGCGACTTTCGACCCGGCGGTGCAGAAGCTCGCCGAGGCGAAGATCGGCACCCCGGCCACGGTGAACTGGACGGTCACCAACAACGGCGGTGACCTGGCGGGCAAGCTCAAGGGCGGTTCGCTGGGCTCGGCCGACGTCGAGCGTCCGTCGATCTCCACCGGTGACCAGATCCTCAAGGAGGTCACCATCGGCGAGGGCGTCGAGCGGCTGGACGTCGCCATCGGCTCCACCGAGGACACCAACGCCGACCTGGACCTGTACGTCTTCCGGGGCGCCACCCAGGTGGCCGCGTCCACCACGGCCGGCTCCGAGGAGTCCGTCAGCCTGGTGAAGCCCGCCGCGGGCACGTACACGGTCCTCGTCCACGGCTACGACGTCCCGGCCGGAACCACGGCGTACGACTACCGCGACGTGTACTACACGCCGACGCTCGGCACGATCAGCGTCGACGAGTCGAAGGCGGTCGACCTGGCCTCCGGCGCCTCGGCGCAGGTCTCGGCCGAGGTGAAGGTCGCCGGGGTGGCCCCCGCGGGCCGGCAGTTCTTCGGCGAGGTCCAGCTGGTGAACGGGCGCGGCACCGCGGCCGGCACCGGCAGCGTCGTGATCGAGAAGGTGACGCAGTAGGAGCAGCGTGATCGGTCGATCGCTCGCCGATCGATTGATCGTTTCGATGATCGATTGATCGCTTGATCGCTTCCGCGATCGTGTGATCCGTACGACAGTGGGGCGGACGCTCACCGGCGTCCGCCCCACCGCGCTGTGCGGGCTGTCCGTCCCCCGGACAATGGATTGGACAAGGAAGCCGTGGACATACGCATCATGGAGCGGCAACCGTGCCCGTTCGTACGTCTGAGGGAGTTCCTGTGAAGGTCGGAATCGTCGGCGCCACCGGTCAGGTCGGCACAGTCATGCGCAGGATCCTGGCCGAGCGGAAGTTCCCGGCCGACGAACTGCGGCTCTTCGCCTCCGCCCGTTCCGCGGGTTCCACGATCGAGTGGGAGGGCCGGGAGATCACCGTCGAGGACGCCGCCACGGCCGACTACACCGGCCTGGACATCGTGCTGTTCTCCGCCGGCGGTGCCACCTCGAAGGCGCTCGCCGAGAAGGTCGCCTCGCAGGGCGCCGTCGTGATCGACAACTCCTCCGCCTGGCGCAAGGACACCGAGGTCCCGCTGGTCGTCTCCGAGGTCAACCCGCACGCCGTCGCGGACCGCCCCAAGGGCATCATCGCCAACCCGAACTGCACCACGATGGCCGCCATGCCCGTGCTGCGCCCGCTGCACGAGGAGGCCGGTCTGGAGACGCTGACCGTCGCCACCTACCAGGCGGTCTCCGGCTCCGGGGTGGCCGGTGTGGCCGAGCTGCACGGCCAGGCGTCCAAGGTCGTCGCCGACGCCGACAAGCTCACCCACGACGGCGAGGCCGTCGACTTCCCCGAGCCGGGCGTCTACAAGCGTCCGATCGCCTTCAACGTGCTGCCGCTGGCCGGCTCGATCGTCGACGACGGCTCCTTCGAGACCGACGAGGAGCAGAAGCTCCGCAACGAGTCCCGCAAGATCCTGGAGATCCCCGGGCTGAAGGTCTCCGGGACCTGTGTCCGCGTCCCGGTCTTCTCCGGCCACTCGCTCCAGGTCAACGCCCGCTTCGCCCGTCCGATCAGCGTGGAGCGCGCCTACGAGCTGCTGAAGGACGCCCCGGGCGTCGAGCTCTCCGAGATCCCCACCCCGCTCCAGGCGGCGGGGAAGGACGCGTCCTTCGTGGGACGCATCCGGGTCGACGAGACGGTGGAGAACGGCCTCGCGCTGTTCGTCTCCAACGACAACCTGCGCAAGGGTGCCGCGCTCAACGCGGTGCAGATCGCGGAGCTGGTCGCCGCCGAGCTGTCCCGCTGACCCCTCCGGCCCCCGTTCCCGGCCCCTTGCCGGCGGCGGGAACGGGGGCCGGCGCACACGGCCGGGACACGGACCCGGTCACGGCCTGCGCACCTCGAAGTGCCAGCAGCCGTACTCGACGGCCCTGACGTGCACCAGGGCCACCGCCGGATCGGCGAATGCCTCCGCGAACGCCGCGTCGAAGCCGCGCTCCTCGTCGGCCGGGATCTCCAGCAGCCGGCCGCCCACGATCCGCCCCTCCGCGTCGTAGCGGCGCACGGTGCGCAGGGCGCCCGCCCGGGAGAACGGATAGCCGCTCCGGTCCTGTGCCGGTCCCTCGCACGCGCCGGCGTGGATGAAGACCGGCCCCGTCTCGTCGTACGCCCCGGGCCGGGCCCACGTGGCGGCCGCCCAGCGCCGCAGCGGCGCGTAGCCGACCAGGGCGATCTCCTCCCCCACCTCGTTCCCCCGCAGGCAGCAGCGCAGGGGCGCGCCCGCCTCCGTCGCGGTGTACGGGACGCAGGGCCGGGCGGCGTCGTCGGTGGTCCGGAGTTCCTTGAGCGCGGCCGGTTCGATCGCGCGTACCTGGTAAAGGGTCATGGTCCGAGCATGGGCTCCGGACGCCCCCACGTCCGGCGGGAAACGGACATCGCTCTGGGACCGGCCGCGTGGAAGGATGACCGGAAACATCACAGAGCAAGGAGATGACCGCGTGCCTGGCACGAATCTGACCCGCGAAGAGGCACAGGAGCGGGCGCGCCTGCTGACCGTGGACGCGTACGAGATCGATCTCGACCTCTCGGGGGCGCAGGCGGGCGGGACCTACCGGTCCGTCACCGTCGTGCGCTTCGACTCCGCCGAAGCCGGTGCGGAGACCTTCATCGACCTGGTCGCCCCCGCGGTGCACGAGGTCGAGCTGAACGGCACGGCGCTGGACGTCGCCGCCGTGTTCCGCGACTCGCGCATCACCCTGCCGCGACTGCTGGCGGGCTCCAACGAGCTGCGGGTCGTTGCTGACTGCGCGTACACCAACACCGGCGAGGGGCTGCACCGCTTCGTCGACCCGGTCGACGAGCAGGCGTACCTCTACACCCAGTTCGAGGTCCCCGACGCGCGCCGGGTCTTCGCGAGCTTCGAGCAGCCGGACCTCAAGGCGACCTTCCAGTTCACCGTGAAGGCCCCGGCGGGCTGGACCGTGATCTCCAACTCGCCGACGCCCGAGCCGAAGGACGACGTCTGGACGTTCGCGCCGACGCCCCGCATCTCCTCGTACATCACGGCGCTGATCGTCGGTCCGTACCACGCGGTGCACAGCAGCTACGAGAAGGACGGCCGGACCGTTCCGCTCGGCATCTACTGCCGTCCCTCGCTCGCCGAGTTCCTGGACGCGGACGCGATCTTCGACGTCACGCGGATGGGCTTCGACTGGTTCCAGGAGAAGTTCGACTACGCGTACCCGTTCGAGAAGTACGACCAGCTCTTCGTCCCGGAGTTCAACGCGGGCGCGATGGAGAACGCGGGCGCGGTGACCATCCGCGACCAGTACGTCTTCCGCTCCAAGGTGACGGACGCGGCGTACGAGACGCGGGCCGAGACGATCCTCCACGAGCTGGCCCACATGTGGTTCGGCGACCTGGTCACCATGGAGTGGTGGAACGACCTCTGGCTGAACGAGTCCTTCGCCACGTACACCTCGATCGCCTGCCTGGCGGACGCCGAGGGCTCGCGATGGCCGCACTCCTGGACCACGTTCGCCAACTCCATGAAGACGTGGGCCTACCGGCAGGACCAGCTGCCCTCCACGCACCCGATCATGGCCGACATCCGTGACCTGGACGACGTCCTGGTCAACTTCGACGGCATCACCTACGCCAAGGGCGCCTCGGTCCTCAAGCAGCTGGTGGCGTACGTCGGCAGGGACGCGTTCTTCCAGGGCGTGCAGGCGTACTTCAAGGCGCACGCCTTCGGGAACACCCGGCTGGCCGATCTGCTCGGCGCGCTGGAGAAGACCTCGGGCCGCGATCTGCGGACCTGGTCGAAGGCGTGGCTGGAGACCGCCGGCATCAACATCCTGCGCCCGGAGATCGAGACGGACGCCGAGGGGCGCCTCACCTCCTTCCACGTGCTCCAGGAGGCGCCGGCGCTGCCCGCGGGCGCGAAGGGCGAGCCCACGCTGCGTCCGCACCGGATCGCGATCGGTTTCTACGACCTCGACGGGGCCGGGAAGCTGGTGCGCTCCGAGCGCATCGAGCTGGACGTGGACGGCGCGCGCACCGAGGTGCCGTTCCCGGCGGGCACGAAGCGTCCGGCCGTCGTCCTGCTGAACGACGACGACCTGTCGTACGCCAAGGTCCGGCTGGACGAGGCGTCGCTGCGGGTCGTCACGGAGCACCTGGGCGACTTCACCGCCTCGCTGCCGCGCGCGCTGTGCTGGGCGTCGGCGTGGGACATGGTCCGCGACGGCGAGCTGGCCACCCGGGACTACCTGGAGCTGGTGCTGTCCGGCGTCGGCAAGGAGACGGACATCGGTGTCGTCCAGTCGCTGCACCGCCAGGTGAAGATGGCGCTGGACCAGTACGCGGCGCCGGAGTGGCGCGAGGCGGGGCTGAGCCGGTGGACCGAGGCGACGCTGGCCCATCTGCGCGCGGCCGAGCCGGGCAGCGACCACCAGCTGGCCTGGGCCCGCGCCTTCGCGGCCACGGCCCGTACCCCGCTCCAGCTGGACCTGCTGCAGGCGCTGCTGGACGGCACGGAGAGCGTCGAGGGACTGGCCGTCGACACGGAGCTGCGCTGGGCGCTGGTCGAGCGGCTGGCGGCCACCGGGCAGTTCGACGAGGCGGCGATCGACGCGGAGTACGCGCGCGACCGGACGGCGGCGGGCGAGCGACACGCCGCCGCGGCCCGTGCGGCCCGGCCCCTGGAGGACGCGAAGGCCGAGGCGTGGGCGTCGGTGGTCGAGTCCGACAAGCTGCCGAACTCCCTCCAGGAGGCGGTCATCGCGGGCTTCGTCCAGACCGACCAGCGTGAGCTGCTCGCCCCGTACGCGGAGAAGTTCTTCGCCGCGGTGAAGGGGGTCTGGGACGCGCGCAGCCACGAGATGGCCCAGCAGGTCGCGATCGGGCTCTACCCGTCGCTCCAGGTCTCGCAGGAGACCCTGGACGCCACGGACGCCTGGCTGGCCTCGGCGGAGCCGGGTGCGGGTCTGCGCCGGCTGATGTCGGAGTCCCGCGCGGGCGTGGAGCGGGCGCTGAAGGCGCGCGCGGCGGACGCGGCGGCGGCGACCGCGTAGCCGGGACGCACCCGAGGTACGCGTAAGGGGCACCCCTCCAGAGGGGTGCCCCTTACTCATGCACCAGGCGTCAGGCGTCAGGCGTCAGGCGTCAGGCGTCAGGCGCTCGACTCCTCGTAGCGGGCGGTCAGTTCCGCCGTGCCGGATTCGGTGAGGGAGCCGTGCAGGCGCATGCGGGCGATCCCGCCGTCGGGGAAGGCGTCGAGGCGGACGTGGGTGACGACGGCCTGGGCGTGGAGCGGGAAGCGGTGGAGGGTGTCGGGCTGGAGCCGGGTGCGCGGGATGATCTCGAACCACTCCCCCGTCTCGCCGTTGCGGCCCTGGAGGGCGATCCAGCCGGCCGCGTTGCCCTTGAGGTAGGCGGTGTCGATCTCGACCGCGCGGACCGCGCCCTGGGCGGGCAGCCGGAAGCGGACCCAGTCGTTGGTGTCGCGGACGCGGCGGCGGCGGTTCTCCCAGCCGTCGTCCATCTTGCGGGAGGTGCCGGGCAGGATGATCTGGGTCGGCGAGGAGTAGAAGCGGTCCGAGGCGTCCTCGCAGCTGCCGCCGTTGAGGACCGAGATCAGGTCGAAGGTGCCGAGAGCGGCGAGCCAGGCCGGGTCGGGGACGACCTCGCCGTGCACGCGCAGCCGGGCGATGCCGCCGTCGGGGTGCTGGCACAGACGCAGATGGGTGTAGCGGCGTCCGCCGGTGATCTCGAAGCCGTTGGCGGCGTGGCCGCGCACGGGGGTCGGCGGGACGATCTCCTCCCACTTCACGTCGTCGGCGAGGAGGGCGTCGGGGCCGGGCGCGCCGGGGACGGACGTGGCCTGGACGGAGACGCGCTGCGGGTAGTTGCCCCGGAAGTGCGCGGTGTCGACGACGAGGCCGCGCACGATGCCGGGGGCGCCGAGGCGGATCAGGGCCCAGTCGTGCTCGTCCGGGGCGGGGAAGGGGTGGGTGGCGTCCGCGCCGCGCCGGCGGCGGGTCTCCCAGCCGTCCATGATCTTGCCCTTGTGGCCGAAGCGCTCGGGGTCGAAGACGGCGCGCTCGCGGACCAGCAGGTTCTCGCGCTCGGCGAAGAACTCGTCGTTGGCCGCGATGACGCCCGCGCCGAGCCGGCGGTCGGCGAGGTCGACGAGATGGGTGAACGGGAGGTCGGCGGTGCGGTAGTCGGCGTAGGGGTCACCTCCGCCGTACGGGGCCGCGTCGTTGGCGTGGGGATCCTCGGGGTGGGTGGCGTCCTGCTGCAGGGTCATGCGGTCACTGTTCTACGGCCCGGGGCACCGGGTCCATCGAAAGTTTCCGCACAGACCGTTCAGTCCTTCTGAACGGTCGGCCCGGTGTGGGGTGCGGCGGCCGTGCGCAGGGCTTCGAGCACCCGGGCCACCGCGGGCCCCGCCTCGGCTCCCCGGCGGACCGCGGCGACCACGTGGCGGCGGGGCCGGTCGGCGTCCAGGGCGCGCATGACCACCCCGTCGCGCCCCTGCCGTTCGGCCGAGGCCATGCGCGGTACCAGCGCGACCCCCATGCCCGCCTCGACCAGGGCGAGGATCGCGGTCCAGCCGGAGGCGCTGTGGGCCTGCTCGGGGACGAAGCCGGCGGCCTCGCAGGCGGCCGTGGTGATCTGCGACCAGGGTCCGGAGCCGCCGAAGATCCAGGGTTCGGCCGCGAGGTCGGCGAGCCGGAGCCCGCGGGCGGCGGCGAGCGGGTGCCCGGCGGGCAGCGCCACGTCCAGCGGGTCCGCGAGCAGCGGCAGCACCGTGAAGCGGGGGTCGCGGGCGGTCGGGGCGTGCGCGGCCAGCGAGAGCGCCACGTCCACGTCTCCGGCGGCGAGGAGTTCGTATGCCTGGGCGGCCTCCGCCTCCCGCACGCGGATGTCCGGCCCCGGGCGTTCCCCGGCGCGCAGTCGCTGCACGGCGGGCACCACCAGGGCGGGTACGGCGGTGGCGAACGCGGCGACGCGGACCTCGCCGGCCTCGCCGCGCCGGTAGCCGGTCAGTTCGGCGTCGGCGCGCTCCAGTTCGGCGAATACGGCCTCGGCGTGGCGCAGGACGAGGTGGGCGGCGTCGGTGAGGCGGACGCGCCGGCCGCGCGCTTCGAGCAGCGGGACGCCGAGCTGCCGGGAGAGGCCGGAGAGCTGCTGGGAGACGGCGGACGGGGTCATCCGCAGAGCCTCGGCGGCGGCGGTGACGGTGCCCCGCTCGTGCAGGGCGCGCAGGATGCGGAGCTTCCTGACGTCCCACTCGGTCATGGGCCCGGCCTCTCCGGACGGGCCCGCGTCCCGGGCCCGGACAGCCGAATGCGCCGCGCGGTACGGGTGTACCGGCGGCGCACGCGTGGGGGCCCGGCGCCCGGAGGGAGTTCGCCGCCGCGCCCGCCCTCCGGGCGGACGACGGGGAACTCCATACGGGCCTAGGCCTTCTTGGACTTGTCGAGGACCATGACCAGGCCCGCGATGACCGCGAACAGGACGATGGGCGCCACGACGAACAGGCCGATCGTGTCGATCACGCTCAGGCCGGAACCGGGGTCGTCACCGTCGTCGCGGGTGAGCGCGAGCGCGGGGGACGACATCAGCAGCATCATCAGCGTCGTTCCGGCGGCGACGGCGCCGGCGCGCATAGCGTTCTTCTTGTCCACGGTGCAAACGTAGCGAACGCCTACGCGGGCCGCGCGCCCGGGGGTGCCGTACGGGGTCCGAGGGTGTCCATCAGCCGGTGCAGCCGGGGTGAGGCGGCGAGTTCCTCCAGGGTGACGGGGCGGCCCTCGGCGTCGGCGACGGGAAGCCGCCAGTTGGGGTACTGGTCCCAGGTGCCGGGGAGGTTCTGCGGGCGGCGGTCGCCGACGGTGTCCGGCAGCCAGACCCCGGTCATCCGGGCGGGGGTGCGGAGCAGGAAGCGGTGGACGGCCCGGACGGCGGCCTCCTCGTCGTCACCGCCCTCGGGGAGCAGGCCGAGGCGGGTGAACAGGGCGAGCCATTCGGCGGTCTCGGCGCCGTCCTCGGTGCGCTCCTGCTCCAGGGGGCGGGCGAGCAGGCCGAGGCGGTGGCGCAGCGTCACATGGTCGCCGGTGAGCCGGGCCGCGGTGGACGGCAGGTCGTGGGTGGTGGCGGTGGCCAGGCAGTCCTCGCGCCACTCCTCGGGGGCGAGCGGACGTCCGGTGCCCGACCAGTCCCGTTCGAACCAGAGCACGGAGGTGCCGAGGACGCCGCGGCGGGCGAGGGCCTCGCGGACGCCGGGCTCCACCGTGCCGAGGTCCTCGCCCAGGACGGCGGCACCGGCCCGGTGGGCCTCCAGGACGAGGACGGCGAGCATGGCCTCGCCGTCGTGGGAGACGTAGGTACCTTCGGTGGGCGGGCGGCCCTCGGGCACCCACCAGAGCCGGAACAGTCCCATGACGTGGTCGATGCGCAGGGCCCCGGCGTGGGCGAGGAGCCCGCGCAGCAGTCCCCGGAACGGGGCGTAGCCGGAGGCGGCGAGGGCGCCGGGGTTCCAGGGCGGCAGGCCCCAGTCCTGGCCGTGCGCGTTGAAGGCGTCCGGCGGCGCGCCGACGGACATGCCGAGGGCGAAGGCGTCCTGCTGGGCCCAGGTGTCGGCGCCGCCGGGGTGGACGCCGACGGCGAGGTCGTGGACGATCCCGACGGCCATTCCGGCGTCCTCGGCGGCGCGCTGCGCCTCGGCGAGCTGGCAGTCGGTCAGCCAGGCGAGCCGGCAGTGGTGGTCGACCCGGTCCATCAGCTCGGCGCGGGCGCGGGCGGTCTCCTTGGAGCGCGGGTCGCGCAGTCCGGCCGGCCAGGTGTGCCAGTCGGAGCCGTGCGTCTCGGCCAGGGCACACCAGAGGGCGTGGTCGTCGAGGGCCTGTCCCTGGGCGGCCAGGAAGTCGCAGTAGGCGGCCCGGCGGCCGGGGGTGAGGGGGACGTCGAGGATGTGGTCGAGGGCCTGGCGCTTGAGGGCCCAGACGGCGTCCCGGTCGATCAGCGCGCCCTTGTCGAGGACGGCCCGGCTGAGTTCGTCGGCGCGTCTGCGCAGGGTGGCGAGGGCGGCGGGGTCGGCCACGTGCCCGTACTCCGGGACGGCCTCGACGCGCAGGTGCACCGGGTCGGGGAAGCGCCGCGAGGAGGGGCGGTAGGGCGAGGGGTCGGTGGGGGTGCCGTGCACCGCCGCGTGCAGGGGGTTGACCTGGACGAAGCCGGCGCCGAAGGCGCGGCCGGACCAGGCGGCGAGGTCGGCCAGGTCACCGAGGTCGCCCATGCCCCAGGAGCGGGCGGAGAGCAGGGAGTACAGCTGGACGAGGAAGCCGTGGCTGCGGCGGGGCGGCTGCGGGACGCGGGCGGGGGCGACGACGAGCGTACGGCTCTCGACGCGGGCCCCGGAGGCGCGGAGCGTCAGCCGGTGGACGCCGGGGGGCGGCTGGGTCCACCAGCGGGGCGGTGGGGCGGCCCGGCCGGAATCCTGGCCGGAAACCGTCGGTGCCGCGCCCGTGGCGGGGACGCGCATCGGGGGTGGCGGGGGCGCGTCGGGGTCTTCGAGGCGCACGGTCAGCTCCGTGCCGGGCGGCAGCGCGGTGAGGGCGGCCGGCAGCGGTTCGCCCTCCCACACCACCACGGTGTCCGGGAGCAGCCGGGACGCGGCGGCGGCCTCGGCGGCGGCGAGCGCGTCCCGTACCGCGTCGGGAGTGGTGGCGTCGACGCCGAGGGCGGCGAGCACGGCCACGACCGTCCCCTCGGGGACGGGCACGGTGACATCGGCGGACGGGGAGAAGGAGGTGGCGACGCCGTGCAGGGCGGCGAGCCGGGACAAGCCCATTCAGACTCCTGGGTAGGACGAGCCCTCCGCGCGCGGGCCGGGCACGTCCGCGAAGGCGGCGCTGCCGGAGGAGGCCGGCTCGCTGGTCAGCGGGGCGAGGACGGCGAGCGGGGGTTCGCTGGTCAGCGGGGTGGCGTCGGCGAGCGGGGGCTCGCTGGTCAGGGGTATGGCGTCGGCGAGCGGGGCCTCGCTGGTGAGCGGGGAGGGTGCGAGGGTGGCCGGGGACGCGCTGATCAGCGGGGCGGGGTCCGGCGCCTGCGGGGACAGGGCGGAGAGCAGAAGCTGCGCTGCGGCGGGCATGGTGGCCTCCTGGCCGTGGAGAACAGGACACAGCAGGCCTACCCCGCGGACAGGTCCGCAGACGTAGGCGTTACGACAACGAGTTCAACGTGCTCCGGGTCACATTCCGTTCCCCGGGCGCCGGTTGCCCGCAAGACGTCCGTCGATTTCGGCCATTCGGCGTCGTCTTTCGCGTGTACGGGTGTCCTTCACACCTCGTTCACCCCGCATGCCACATCGGGCATTTGCACCACAACGACCACGTGCATTGACACCCTCGCGCGCGGGTGGTGGGCTCGGAGCCCACCGGCGGGAAGCGAGGGAGACAGGCATGCGGCTCAGGGGCAGGAAGCACGCGACGGCGGTCGCCGTGGCCGTGCTCGGCGGGCTGCTCTCCGCCGGCACCCCGGCCGCCGTCGCCGCCCCCTCGGCGCCCGGCACGCCCGCCGTCACCACGCCCGACCGCGAGGACGGGACGGCCCCGCCCGCCGTCTGGCCGAGGCCGCAGAGCATCACGGCGGCCGGCCCGGCGGTCCGGCTCTCCGACGAGGTGACGCTGCTGGCCTCCGACGACGCCGATCCGTACGCGGTCACCGCGCTGCGCCGGATGCTGGGCGACGCCGGGGTGCGCACCGTCTCCACGGGGCCGTCCGGGAAGGGCCCGGTGATCCGGTTCGGCGGGAGCGGCGCCGCGCAGGCGCTGCGCGCCCTGCACGCGCCGGACCGCGCCGATCTCCCCTCCGGCGGCTACCGCATCGCGGTCGGCCGGGTCGCCGGCCGGGACACCGTCGCCGTCGACGGGGCGGGCGAGGACGGGCTGTTCCACGCCGTGCAGACGCTCCGTCAGCTCATCACGGACGGGCGCGTCGCCGGGGTCGCGGTCCGCGACTGGCCGGCCGGCGGGGTGCGCGGGATGACCGAGGGCTTCTACGGGCAGCCCTGGTCGCAGCAGGACCGGCTGGCCCAGCTCGGCTTCATGGGGCGCACCAAGCAGAACCGGTACCTCTACGCGGCGGGCGACGATCCGTACCGCCAGGACCGCTGGCGCGACCCGTACCCCGCCGACCGGCGCGCCGACTTCCGGGCGCTGGCCGAGCGGGCCGCCGCCGAGCATGTGACGCTCGGCTGGGCCGTGGCCCCCGGGCAGTCGATGTGTCTGTCCTCGGACCGCGATCTGAAGGCGCTGACGAAGAAGATCGATGCCATGTGGGCGCTCGGGTTCCGGGTGTTCCAGGTGCAGTTCCAGGACGTCAGCTACAGCGAGTGGCACTGCTCGGCCGACGCGGACACCTTCGGCAGCGGCCCCGAGGCGGCGGCCCGCGCGCAGGCGCGGGTGGTGAGCGCGGTGGCCCGGCATCTGGCGGAGCGCCATCCGGGCGCGGAAGCGCTGTCGATGATGCCGACGGAGTTCTACCAGGACGGGGCGACGGACTACCGCACGGCGCTCGCCCGCGAGCTGGACCCCGGGGTGCAGGTGGCCTGGACCGGGGTCGGGGTGGTGCCGAGGACCATCACCGGCGGCGAACTGGCCGGGGCCCGCTCGGCGTTCCGCCACCCGCTGGTGACCATGGACAACTACCCGGTCAACGACTACGCGCAGGACCGGATCTTCCTCGGCCCGTACACCGGCCGCGATCCGGCCGTCGCCACCGGCTCGGCGGCGCTGCTGGCCAACGCGATGGAGCAGCCGTCCGCCTCGCGCATACCGCTGTTCACCGCGGCCGACTTCGCCTGGAACCCGAAGGGCTATCGGCCGCAGGAGTCCTGGCAGGCGGCCCTGGACGACCTCGCGGGCGGCGACGCCCGCAGCCGGGACGCGCTGCGCGCGCTGGCGGGCAACAGCGCGGGGTCGGTGCTGGGCGGCGACGAGTCGGCATATCTGCGTCCGCTGCTGGACGCGTTCTGGGCGTCCCGCAGGCCCGAGGGCGCGGCCGGACGCGAGGAGGCGGCGCACCGGCTGCGCGGGGCGTTCACGGTGATGCGCGAGACCCCGCAGCGGCTGGCCGGGCTGGCCGGCGGGCGGCTCGACGACGAAGTGCGTCCCTGGAGCGAGCAGTTGTCCCGCTACGGCCGGGCGGGTGAACTGGCCGTGGATCTCCTGCTGGCGCAGGCGCGCGGGGACGGGGGGGCGGCCTGGCGGGCCTCGCTGGCCCTGGAACCGGCGGTCCGGGCGGTGAAGGCGGGCGGGGCGACGGTCGGCAAGGGGGTGCTCGGGCCGTTCCTGGACCGGGTGCGCGAGGAGGCCGACGCCTGGACCGGTTCGGACCGGCGCCGGGGCGAGGTGACCGAGGCGCCGGGCAGCTATACGGTCCGGCTGGACCGGGTCCGCCCGCTGGAGGCGGTCACGGCGATGACGGAGCCGGACGGCGAGGCGCCGGCGGCCGGGACGACCGTCCAGGCCCATGTGCCGGGCGAGGGCTGGCGCGCGCTCGGCACCCTGTCGGCGAGCGGCTGGACCCAGGCGTCCGGTCAGGGCCTGCGGGTCGACGCGGTCCGGATCAGCTGGCCGTCCGCCTCCCCCGTGATCGTCACCCCGCCGCCCCTGGTCATTCCGCCGCTGGCGGGCGCCGCGCCCACCGCCGGGGCGGTGGCGCCCGCGGTGCGGGCGCTCGTGCCGTGGTTCGGCGACGAACCGGTGGCCCGGCTCGATCTGGAGCGCGACGAGACGGACGCGGAGATCGGCGGCGGACCGCAGAAGGTGGCGGCCCGGCTCTCGGCCCGGCGGCCGGCCGAGGTGCGGGGTGCGCTCACCGCGAAGGCCCCGAAGGGCATCACGGTGCGGCTGCCCGAGCGGACGACCGTCCCGCGCGGTTCCCGTACCGAGGTGCCGGTGGAGGTCACCGTCCCGGCCGGCACCCCCGCCGGGTCGTACGAGGTGCCGCTCTCCTTCGGCGCCGAGGAGACCACGCTGACCGTGCGCGCCTTCCCCCGCACGGGCGGCCCCGATCTGCTGCGCACCGCCACCGCGTCCTCGTCCGCCGACGAGACCCCGGACTTCCCGGCCTCCGCCGCGACCGACGGGGACCCGGAGACCCGGTGGTCCTCACCGGCCGAGGACGGCTCCTGGTGGCAGGCCGAGCTGCCCGCCCCGGCCCGGGTGGGCCGGGTGGTGCTGGACTGGCAGGACGCCTACGCCTCCCGCTACCGCATACAGGTCTCGGCGGACGGCCGCACCTGGCGCACGGCGGCCACCGTCCGGGACGGCCGGGGCGGGCGGGAGTCGGTCCGGATGGACGCGAAGGACACCCGCTTCCTCCGGGTCCAGGGCGACGGGCGCGCCACCGCGTACGGCTACTCGCTCTGGTCGGTCCGGGCGTACGCGGTGACGGACGCCCCGTGACCCGTACGGCCCCGCCGACCGCACGCCCGAAGACGCGACGGCCCGGATCTCAGGCGGACACGCCGTCGATCCGGGCCATCGCGTCATCGGCGCCGAAGGGTTGGAGATAGGGCAGCCAGCGTGGATCGCGGTGGCCCGTGCCGATGATCCGCCAGGCCAGTCCGGTGGGCGGGGCGGGCTCCTGGTGGAGCCGCCAGCCGAGCTCGGGCAGGTGGCGGTCGGCCTTGACGTGGTTGCAGCGGCGGCAGGCGGCCACCACGTTGTCCCAGGCGTGCTGCCCGCCGCGGCTGCGCGGAATGACGTGGTCGACGCTGGTGGCGGCGGCGCCGCAGTACATGCAGCGTCCGCCGTCCCGGGCGAAGAGCGCCCGGCGGGTCAGGGGGACCGGCCCCCGGTAGGGGATGCGCACGAACCGTTTCAGACGGACGACGCTGGGGGCGGGGACGACGCGGGTGGCACTGTGCATGAAGGCACCGGACTCCTCCAGGCAGATGGCCTTGTTCTCCAGGACGAGGACGAGTGCGCGGCGGAGCGGTACGACGCCGAGCGGCTCGTACGACGCGTTGAGAACCAGGACATGCGGCACGTGGACGCCTCCTTGTACGCCGGCGGCGCGTGGCTCGCGCCGGGACGATCCGGTCTCAGTCTCCCCTCCTGCCTGGTAGGAGCGCCACCACGTGCGGGTAACGGGCTGGAGGGATTTTTCTCCGGAACGTCGCGTTCCGTGCGCGGCGACGGGCCGGATCAGGTGCTCGTGCGCCCCCGGTCCGGGCGCGCGCGGGGTGTGCGATCGGCCACAGGACGCCCGTGTGCGCCGTGCCGAGCCCCCCGCGCCACGGCCCGTCCGCCTCTTCCGCCTCCCTGGGTGAGCCGCGTCTCTCCCCTCGATCACGGCAACCGACCATTCCGGTTGCCCCGTTAGTGTGGTTGTCCCGCGCTCGTCCAACCGGAGGTCTCACCGTGTCCCTGTCCGCCCTGTTGGCCGCCGCACCGTCGCCCGAGCCGGGCGGCTCGCTGGACGAGGCGGCGAAGCAGGCCGGCAATGCCGCGGGGTGGGTCGAGGAGAACTGGTCCACCTGGCTCAACACCGGTCTGCGGATCGTCCTCATCGCCGCCATCGCCATCGCGCTGCGCATCCTGGTCCGCCGCGCCCTGACCAAGCTCATCGAGCGGATGAACCGCAGCGCCCAGGCGGTGGAGGGCACCGCACTCGGCGGGCTGCTGGTCAACGCGGAGCGGCGCCGGCAGCGCTCGGAGGCGATCGGTTCCGTCCTGCGCTCGGTCGCCTCGTTCCTCATCCTCGGCACCGCCGCCCTGATGATCCTGGGCGCCTTCCAGATCAATCTGGCCCCGCTGCTGGCATCGGCCGGGGTGGCGGGCGTGGCCCTCGGCTTCGGCGCCCGCAATCTGGTCACCGACTTCCTCTCCGGTGTCTTCATGATCCTGGAGGACCAGTACGGCGTCGGTGACACCATCGACGCGGGCGTCGCCTCCGGCGAGGTGGTCGAGGTCGGTCTGCGCGTGACCAAGCTGCGCGGCGACAACGGCGAGATCTGGTATGTGCGCAACGGCGAGGTCAAGCGGATCGGCAACCTGAGCCAGGGCTGGTCCACCGCCGGTGTCGACGTCCAGGTCCGCCCCACCGAGGACCTGGAGCGGGTCCGCGAGCTGATCACCGAGGCCGCCGCCGCGATGGCCAAGGAGGACCCGTGGACCGAGCGCCTGTGGGGCCCGGTCGAGGTCCTGGGCCTGGACGCGGTCCTGCTCGACTCCGTGACGGTCCGGGTGAGCGCGAAGACCATGCCCGGCAAGTCCGTGGGTGTGGAGCGCGAACTGCGCTGGCGCATCAAGCACGCCTTCGACCGGGCGGGCATCCAGATGATCGGCGAGATCCCCGCCCAGTCCGAGGCCCCCTCCCCCGCCGACCCCACGGCGGGCATGTCCGCTCCCTCGGCGTTCGCCTCCGCGACCTCTCCCCAGTCCCTGGCGACGACCCCGATACCGCCGTCGTCGCCGAACATCGCGAAGTAGCCACCGCCCTCCCTCCCCTTCCGCCTCATGGCCCGCACCGGCCCAGGTAACGCTTTGGTTGCCACCCCGGTGCGGGCCATTGACGCTTCGGTGACCCGCGCCCTACGGTCCTCTCACCGAATAGGAAAGTTTCCTAACAGAGGTCGACAGAGGGCAGGTGCAGTGACATGGCCGGAACCACGCCGGGCACCCCCCGCGTTCTGCGGGCCATGAACGACCGGGCCGCCCTCGATCTGCTGCTGGAGCACGGGCCGCTGTCGCGCACCAGGATCGGGAAGCTGACGGGGCTGTCCAAGCCGACCGCCTCGCAGCTGCTGGCCCGTCTGGAGGCGGCCGGACTCGTCGTGGCGACGGGGACCGCGGCCGGGCGGCCGGGGCCGAACGCGCAGTTGTACGCGGTGAACGCGTCGGCGGCGCACGTGGCCGGGCTCGATGTGAACGCGCACCGGATCGTCGCCGCCGTGGCCGATGTGACCGGGGAGACGGTCGGGGAGTTCGAGCTGCGCACCCCCGGCCGGGCCCCCGGGCGGCGCGCCGAGAGCGTGGTGGGGCAGGTGACGCGGGCGCTCGACGGGGCGGTCAAGGACGCCGGGCTGACCCGGTCGGACGTGCACCGGGTCGTCATCGGCACCCCGGGGGCGTTCGACCCGGGGACCGGGCGGCTGCGGTACGCGTCGCACCTGCCCGGCTGGCACTCCCCCACCCTCCTGGAGGAGCTGGCCGCCTTCCTGCCGATGCCCGTCGAGTACGAGAACGACGTCAACCTCGTCGCGGTGGCCGAACAGCGGCGCGGCGCGGCGCGGGGCCACGACGACTTCGTCCTGCTGTGGAACGAGGAGGGGCTGGGCGCCGCCCTCGTGATCAACGGCCGGCTGCACCGCGGCTTCACCGGCGGCGCCGGGGAGGTCGGCTTCCTGCCGGTGCCGGGAGCCCCGCTGGTCCGCCAGGTCACCAAGGCCAACGCGGGCGGCTTCCAGGAGCTGGCCGGTGCCCAGGTGCTGCCCAGGCTGGCGCGCGAGCTGGGCATCGACGACGAGGCGGTCCGCGCCGGCGGCACCCACCACGAGATCGCCGCCGGACTGGTGGAGCGGGCCTCCGCCTCCGTGGAGCGGGGTTACGAGGGGCCGTACAGCGTGCTGCTCGACCGCTACGCCACGGGTCTGGCCACCGGTCTCGCCTCCCTCGTCGCCGTCCTGGACCCCGAGGTCGTCGTCCTGTCCGGCGAGCTGATCGCCCTCGGCGGAGAGCCGCTGCGGCTCCGGGTGGCGGCCGAGCTGGCCGAGCTCGCCGCGTCCCGGCCCCGGCTCATCGCCGGCCGGGTCACCCACCGTCCCGTTCTGCGGGGCGCTCTGGAGAGCGCCCTCGTCACCACCCGCGACGAGGTCTTCGACACCTCGCGCTGACCGCCCGGCTCCCCCGGGCCACCCCCGTACCCCTCTCGTATGCCTCTCGCAGGTCCCTTCCCCGTCCCAACCCTTCACCGGGAGACACCACCATGTCCGGAAACCGCCGGAAGCCGGTCGCCGCACTCGCCGCGACCGCCGCGATAGCCCTGTTCGCCTCCGCCTGTACGGGGCAGAGCGACTCCGGTGCCAGTGATGACGCCTCCAAGGAGACGACCATCACCTTCTGGCACGGCTGGAGCGCCCCGAACGAGGTGAAGGGCATCGAGGCGACGATCGCCGCCTTCGAGAAGGCGCACCCCAACATCCATGTGAAGGCCGTCGGCAACATGACCGACGACAAGATCAACCAGGCGCTGCGCGCGGGCGGTTCCAAGGCGCCGGACGTCGTCTCCTCGTTCACCACGAACAACGTCGGCAAGTTCTGCTCGTCGAAGGCGTTCGTCGACCTCAACCCGTTCCTGAAGAAGGACGGGATCGACCCGGACGCGACCTTCCCGAAGGCGATGAACGAGTACACCCAGTTCAACGGCGTGCGCTGCACGGTGCCGCTGCTGGGTGACGCGTACGGCCTGTACTACAACAAGGACGCCTTCAAGGCGGCCGGGATCGCGAGCCCGCCGAAGACCTGGTCGGAGTTCGCGGCCGACGCGAAGAAGCTGACGAAGGCCAAGGGCGACTCGTACGAGCAGCTCGGGTTCATGCCGAACTACCACGGCTACGAGTCGACGACCGAGCACTACCTCGGCAGCTGGAACCCGGTGTACTTCGACGCCGACGGCAAGTCCAACATCGCGAAGGACCCGGCGTTCGCTGCGATGCTCACCAACCAGAAGAAGCTCGTCGACCTGCTCGGCGGCTACGAGAAGCTGGAGAAGTTCCGGACCGGTTTCGGTGACGAGTGGGGTGCCAAGCACCCGTTCCACACCGGCCAGGTGGCCATGCAGCTGGACGGCGAGTGGCGGCTCGGCATGGCCGAGGAGACCAAGCCGGCGTTCGAGATCGGTGTCGCGCCGATGCCCGTCGCGGACGACGACGCCGCCGGCTACGGCAAGGGCTATCTGACCGGCACCATCGCCGGCATCGCGGCCACCTCCAAGAAGCAGAACGCCGCCTGGGAGCTGGTCAAGTTCATGACGACCGACACCGACGCGGTCGTGAACTTCGCCAACGCCATCCACAACGTGCCCTCCACGCTGGAGGCGCTGAAGTCCCCGAAGCTGACGTACGACCCGCGCTTCAAGACCTTCCTGGACATCGCGGCCAACCCGAAGTCGACCACGACGCCTCCCTCCGTGAACGGCGGCGCGTACCTGACGTCCCTGCAGAACCTCGGCTTCGACGTCGAGAAGGGCAAGCAGACGGACATCAAGGCGGGTCTGGAGAAGACCGCCGAGGAGATCGACGCGGCGATCGACCAGGCGAAGTAGAGCCGAAGCGATGAGCACGTACACACTCCGTGCGAAGCGCCGCCGCGCGGCGCTTCGCACGGCGGCCTTCATGTCGCCGTGGCTGATCGGGTTCTGCGTCTTCTTCGCCTACCCGCTGATCTCCACGGTCTACTTCTCCTTCACCAGCTACGACGGCTTCACGCCCCCCGAGTTCAGCGGCCTGAAGAACTGGTCGTTCGTCTTCGGCGACTACCCGATGTTCTGGCCCGCCCTGCGCAACACGCTCTGGCTGGTCGTGGTCATGGTGGCCTGCCGGGTGGTCTTCGGCCTCGGGGTCGGCATGCTGATCACGAAGATCAAGACGGGCGCCGGCGTCTTCCGGACGCTGTTCTACCTGCCGTACCTGGCGCCGCCGGTCGCCGCCACCCTGGGCTTCGTCTTCCTGCTCAACCCGGGCACCGGACCGGTCAACTCGGTCCTGGGCGCCCTCGGTCTGGGCACGCCCGGCTGGTTCACCGACCCCACCTGGTCCAAGCCGGCCCTGACCGCCCTCGCGGTCTGGGGCGTGGGCGACCTGATGGTGATCTTCATGGCCGCGCTCCTGGACGTACCGAAGGAGCAGTACGAGGCGGCGGAGCTGGACGGGGCGGGCTCGTTCCAGCGGTTCCGCTTCGTCACCCTGCCGAACATCTCGCCGATCATCATGTTCGCGGTGGTCACCGGCGTCATCCAGACGATGCAGTACTACACCCAGCCGTTCGTGGCCGGGAAGGTCGCGTCGGGCGTGATGGGCGGCTCCGGGCAGCAGTTCGAACCGGGCTATCCCGACAAGTCGACACTGACCCTTCCGCAGCTCGTCTACAACCTCGGGTTCCAGCGCTTCGACTACGGCTCCGCCTGTGTGGTCGCGCTCGTCCTCTTCGTGCTCGCCATGGCGTTCACCGCACTGCTGATGCGGCGCCGCAGCGGACTGATCCAGGCAGGTGACTGACATGGCGCAGGTCCTCGACACCCCCCGGGCGGCCGGTCCCGCCGCCCCGGAGACCCCGGCCGCCCGCACGGCACGCCGCAAGGCGCTGCTGCACTGGATCGGTGTGCACGCACTCGGCGTCGCCGCGGCACTCTTCTTCGTGCTGCCGTTCGTCTTCCTCGTGCTCACTTCGCTGATGAGCGACCAGCAGGCACTCACCCGCGATCTGTGGCCGCATCCCTTCGAATGGAGCAATTACAAACAGGTATTCGAAACAGAGGGATTCCTGACCTGGTGGCGCAACACCCTCCTGTACGCGGGTCTGGGCACCGTCCTCACCGTCGTGTCCTCGCTGCCCGTGGCGTACGCGCTCGCCAAGTTCCGCTTCCGCGGCCGGCATCTGTCGCTGCTGCTCGTCATCTCGATGATGATGCTGCCGCCGCAGGTCGTCGTGATTCCGATGTACCTGTTCTGGGCCAAGCAGATGGACATGTCCGGCACGCTCTGGCCGCTGATCATCCCGATGGCGTTCGGGGACGCGTTCTCCATCTTCCTGCTGCGGCAGTTCCTGCTGACCATCCCGAACGAGTACCTGGACGCGGCCAAGGTCGACGGCTGCGGCGAACTGCGCACCCTGCTGCGCGTCGTGGTGCCGATGGCCAAGCCGGGCATCGCCGCCGTCGCCCTCTTCCAGTTCTTCTACGCCTGGAACGACTACTTCGGCCCGCAGATCTACGCCTCCGAGAACCCGGGGGCCTGGACGCTGAGTTATGGACTGGAGTCCTTCAAGGGCGCGCACCACACCGACTGGAACCTGACCATGGCCGCGACCGTTCTGGTCATGGCCCCTGTGATCGTCGTCTTCTTCTTCGCACAGAAGGCCTTTGTCGAGGGCGTCACACTGACCGGAGTAAAGGGCTGAACCATGAAGCTCGCAGTAGTGGGTGGCGGGTCCACCTACACCCCCGAACTGATCGACGGATTCGCGCGGCTGCGCGACACGCTGCCGGTCGAGGAGCTGGTGCTCGTCGACCCGGCGGCCGACCGGCTCGACCTCGTGGGCGGCCTCGCCCGGCGGATCTTCGCCAAGCAGGGGCACCCGGGGCGGATCGTCACCACCGCCGACCTGGACGCGGGCGTCGCGGACGCCGACGCCGTCCTGCTCCAACTGCGCGTGGGCGGCCAGGCCGCCCGTAACCAGGACGAGACCTGGCCGCTGGAGTGCGGCTGCGTCGGCCAGGAGACCACCGGGGCCGGCGGCCTCGCCAAGGCCCTGCGCACCGTCCCGGTCGTCCTGGACATCGCCGAGCGGGTCCGGCGCACCAATCCCGATGCCTGGATCATCGACTTCACCAACCCGGTCGGCATCGTCACCCGGGCGCTGCTCCAGGCCGGTCACAAGGCCGTCGGCCTGTGCAACGTGGCGATCGGCTTCCAGCGCAAGTTCGCCCGGCTGCTGGACGTGGCCCCCGCCGAAGTCCACCTGGACCACGTCGGCCTCAACCATCTGACCTGGGAGCTGGGGGTGCGCCTCGGCGGCCCCGGCGGCGAGAACGTGCTGCCCCGGCTGATCTCCGAGCACGGTGCCGCGATCGCGGACGATCTGCACATGCCGCGCGCGATCGTCGACCGGCTGGGCGTCGTCCCCTCGTACTACCTGCGGTACTTCTACGCGCACGACGAGGTCGTGCGGGAGATGGGAACCAAGCCGTCGCGGGCGGCCGAGGTGGCCGCGATGGAGAAGGAACTCCTCACGATGTACGGCGATCCGGCGCTGGACGAGAAGCCCGAACTGCTCGCCAAGCGCGGCGGCGCCTTCTACTCGGAGGCGGCCGTCGACCTGGCGGCCTCGCTGCTCGGCGGCGGCGGTTCGGCGCACCAGGTGGTCAACACGTACAACAACGGCACGCTGCCCTTCCTGCCGGACGACGCGGTGATCGAGGTGCAGGCGAAGGTCGACCGCTCGGGTGCGGTGCCGCTCGCCGTGGACGCCGTGGACCCGCTGTACGCGGGGCTGATCGCCGATGTCACGGCGTACGAGGACCTGGCGCTGCGGGCCGCGCTGCACGGAGGCCGCGACCGGGTGTTCAAGGCGCTGCTGGCGCACCCCCTGATCGGCCAGTTCGCGTACGCCGAGGCGCTCACCGACAAGCTGATCGCGCACAACCGGGAGCACCTTTCGTGGGCGTGAACGGTTCCGTCCTCGCGATCGACGCGGGGAACAGCAAGACCGATGTGGCCCTCATCGGGGCGGACGGCACGGTGCTGTCCACGGCCCGCGGGGGCGGCTTCCAGCCTCCGGTGGTCGGCGTCCGGACGGCGGTGGACGCGCTGGGCGCCGCCGTGGAACGGGTGCTGGCGGCGGCCGGTCCGGACGCGGGGCCGGTGGCCCATGTGTCGGCCTGCCTCGCCAACGCCGATCTCCCGGTCGAGGAGGAGGAGCTGACCGGGGCGCTGCGGGAGCGCGGCTGGGGCCGCACCGTGGAGGTGCGCAACGACACCTTCGCGATCCTGCGGGCCGGCGTCGACGAACCGCGCGGCGTGGCCGTGGTCTGCGGCGCGGGGATCAACTGCGTCGGCATGGTGCCGGACGGGCGGACCGCGCGCTTCCCCGCGATCGGCCGGATCTCCGGTGACTGGGGCGGCGGTTCGGGGCTGTCCGAGGAGGCGATGTGGTACGCCGCGCGCGCCGAGGACGGCCGGGGCGAGCCGACCGAGCTGGCCCGGACGCTGCCGGCCCACTTCGGACTGGACTCGATGTACGCGCTGATCGAGGCGCTGCACCTGGGCCGGATCGAGGGCGCGCGCCGGCACGAGCTGGCGCCGGTGCTGTTCGCCACGGCCCGCGACGGCGACCCGGTGGCCCGCGCCCTGGTGGACCGGCTGGCCGAGGAGGTCGTGGCGCTCTCCTCGGTCGCGCTGTCCCGGCTGGGGCTGCTCGACGAGGAGGTGCCGGTGGTGCTGGGCGGCAGCGTGCTCGCCGCCCGCCATCCGCAGGTGGACGAGCGCGTCGCCGAACTGCTCGCCGTACGCGCCCCGAAGGCAGTGGTGCGGGTGGTGACCGAGTCCCCGGTGCTGGGCGCGGGGCTGCTGGGCCTGGATCACACGGGTGCGGCGCCCGAGGTGCACCGCAGGCTGCGCGCGCAGTACGTCTGACGCCGCGTCGCCCCGTACGCCCCGTTCACCCCCCGTGCCCCGCCGTCCGCCGGCCCCCTCCGGCGGGCGGCGGGGCGCTCCGGGGCCCCGGCGTGCGGGAACCGATCAGCGGTCCCGGGCGTGTTCACGGATGGGGAGATCGCTCCGCCCCCGGGGATTGCGCCGCCGATCGGCTTGATCGACGGCGCGCGGCTTGATCGAATGCTGTTGGACCGCGGCCGGTCACCACCGGTCGCGTCATGGACCGGTGCAGGATCCGGGCGTTCACGAGATGGACGCGGGTCCCTGCGGCCATACTTCTGGCCGGGTACCAGTCCCCCGAACGGCCGGGGGGCGGGCCACCGTCAGTGACCGAGGGGGAGGTCAAGTGACATACCCGCCGAATGTGCGCCCGGCGCCCGAGCGCGCGCCGGAGCGGCAGCCGGTGCCGGCGGCCGTGCCCGTACCACCGCAGCACAGTGCCCGGACCCTGGTGGCGGAGCGGCTGCGGGCCGCGGCGACCACCGAGCCGGGCCGGCTCCAGATCATCGGGGCCGTGCTGGCGCTGCTCGTCGTCGCGTTCGGGGCCGTCACGGCCTTCGAGATCAACGACCGGGCGGCGGCGGCCAATGACGTGGTCGAGCGCAGCCAGCCGCTGAGCGCCAAGGCGGCGGACATCTACCGTTCGCTGGCCGACGCCGACGCCGCGGCGGCGAGCGGATTCCTGGCCGGTCCGCAGGAGCCGCGCGAGGTCCACGACCAGTACGTGAAGGACATCGACGACGCCTCCCGGCTGCTGGTGGAGGCCGCCGCGACCACGGACGCCTCGACCCGCTCCGGCCAGGAGATCACCAAGCTCAACGAGGAACTCCCGCGCTACACCGGGCTGATCGAGCGGGCCCGCGCCAACAACCGGCAGGGGCTGCCGCTGGGCGGCGCCTATCTCCGGTACGCCAACCAGAAGATGGCGAACGACCTGCTGCCGGCCGCCGAGCGGCTGTACACGGCGGAGACCGACCGGCTCGACCAGGACTACCGGGCCGCCCGCACCTGGCCGTATCTCTCGCTGGCCGCCGGCATCGTGGCGCTGGCCGTGCTGTTCTGGGCCCAGCGGCGCAACTACCGCAGGACGAACCGGGTGTTCAACCACGGTCTGCTGGCCGCGACCGCCGCCGCCACGGTGGTGCTGCTCTGGCTGGCGGTGGGGCACACGGTGTCGCGCTCCGATCTGGCCCAGGCCGACGCGCACGGCCAGCGGTCCCTCGATGTGCTCAACCGGGCCCGCATCGACTCGCTCAAGGCCCGCGCCAATGAGAACCTGACTGTGGTCGCGCGCGGTGCGGTGCTCACGGCGGACGGCAAGAACGACAAGTACGAGACCGACTACGGGACGGGCATGAAGGCGCTGGGCGAGGAGCTGGCCCGTGCCGGGAAGCTCGCCGACGGCGACGCCCCGGGCAGCGAGCCGGTGGCCACCGCCGTCTCGGCGGTCGGGGAGTGGCAGACCCGCCACCGCACGGCCCGCAAGGCCGACGACGCCGGCGACTACGAGGCCGCGCTGGAGCTGATCATCGGGTCGAAGGGGTCGACGGGCGAGTCCTTCAAGCAGGTGGACGACGCGCTGCACAAGGCGATCACGCATGAGCAGGCGGAGTTCACCGAGGCCGCGAAGGACGGGCGCGGGGCGCTGGGCGGGCTGCCGATCGGAGCCGCGGCGCTGGCGGTCGTGGGCGCGGTCGCGGCCATCGTCGGGATCAACCGCAGGCTCTCGGAGTTCCGGTGACAGGGGGAGCGATGACTCGGAAGGACCCGGGGGCGGCCCGCGCGGACCGGCCACGCCGGCTGCGCGGCTGGGGCGGGGTGAGCGCCATGGCGGCGGCGTGCGCGCTGACGGCCTCGCTGACCCTGCTGCCGCTCTCCCACGGCACCAAGGACGCGCTGGGCCAGGAGGCTTCGGGCGCGGCCACGGCGCACGCCGTCCAGGCGCGGGCCGACGACTGCACGGACCCGGAGGCCAGCCTGCCGCCGTCGGGCGCCGACGGCCCAGCCATCGAGAAGATCAAGAAGCGCGGCAAGCTGATCGCCGGAGTGGACCAGAACAGCTTCCAGTGGGGCTTCCGCAATCCGGAGACCGGTGATCTGGAGGGCTTCGACATCGATCTGGTGCGGGCGCTGGCCAAGGACATCCTGGGCAGCGGGGACAAGGTGATCTTCCGGGCGATCCCGACCAACCAGCGCATCGCCGCGCTGGAGAACGACAAGGTCGACGTCGTCGTGCGGACGATGACGATCAACTGCGCCCGGCTGAAGCAGGTCTCGTTCTCCACGGCGTACTTCCAGGCCGGTCAGCAGGTCCTCGCCCCGAAGGCGGACCGGACGATCACCGGTTTCAACTCCTCGCTGGCCGGCAAGCGGATCTGCACCGCCGAGGGGTCCACGGCCTACGAGGCGCTGGAGAAGGAGTCGTTCGGCTCGGTCTACAAGGACGAGCACGACGGCACCGCCGCCGACGAGGACCTGCTGACCGTCCCCAACCAGCTGGACTGCCTGGTGCGGCTCCAGATGGGCGAGGTCGACGCGGTCGTCACGGACAACGCCCTCGCGGCCGGCCAGGCCGCGCAGGACCCGGCGGTGGAGCTGAAGGGTGACCCCTTCACCACCGAGTACTACGGCGTGGCCGCGAAGAAGGGCGCCGACGACCTGGTGGCCCGGGTCAACCAGGTGCTCGTCGACTACCGCGCGGGCGGGGCGGACAGCGCCTGGATGCGGTCCTACCGCGCCTGGCTGGAGGACGGCCTGCCCGGCGTCAAGGGGCCGCCCGCGCCGAAGTACCGGTCCTAGCACGCCTCCGGAGGTTCCCGCCGGGACCGCGGACCGGGCCAGACTGTAGGAACGCGGGTACCCGGACCGCGGATGGGCAGTACGGATCCTGCCGGGCCCCGCCCGGCGGGAAGATGCGGAGAGGTGATCGATGGGCGTCGCGGGCCCCTTCCCCAGTTACGCGGCCCGGCCTCCCGGTCCGGTCATGGACCGGGACGAGGCCGACCGCGCGCTGGCCCGGCTCGGCGCGGAGCACGAGGCGATCGAGACCTCGCTCCTCGCGCTCCAGGACCACGCCGGCCGCCGGCTCCTTGAGGGTGCCGAGCTGACCGGCGTCACCCGCGAGCGGTGGGCCGGCACCGAGCGGGCGATCACGCTGCTCTGGGCGTACTTCGACGCGTACACCGGCGCGCTGGACCGGGCGCGCACGATACGGGCACGGCGGCGCCAGCCCAACCGCGAGGACCTGCTGGCGCTCACCGAGATCCTGCGCGACCAGGGCGTGACCGTGGCGCACGCCGCGGGCGCCCCGGATCCCGCCGCCGGTCCGGCCCGGCTCTCCGAGCGCTTCTCGCTGGAGGAGCTGGTCGGCCGGATGAACGAGCTGTACGCGCGCTCGCTCGACATGGTCGTCGCCTCGGACGCGGTGTGGTCGGCGATGCCCGCCCGGATAGACCTCCTCGCCGCCGAACTGCGCCGCACCCACTCGCTGGCGCATTCGGTGGGCGTGCGGCCCGGGGAGCACCCGGCGGGCGACGATCTGGAGGCCATCACCGAGGAGCTGGCGGCGCTGCGCAGGCAGGTGGTCTCCGATCCGCTGGCCTTCTGGCTGCCGGGGCCCGGCAGTTCGGCGCCCGGTGGCGGCCGGCCCGACACCGCGCGCTACGACTGGGCGGCCCGCGCGCTGGACGAGGTGCGCCGGGAGGTCGAGGCGGTGCTCGCGGTCCGGCAGGACGCCGAGCAGCGGCTGGTCCAGCTCCGGGACGTGCTCTCCCGCGCCGACCGCACTTTGGCGGAGGCGAGGGCGGCGCGCGGCGAGGTGCTCGCGAAGATCGCCGCGTCCGAGGTCCCGGTGGTCAACGGGCCGCCGACCGCCCTCCAGGAGCGGCTGGCCGCCGCGTCCGAGTACCGCAGGCACGCCCAGTGGCACCGGCTGTCGCCGCTGCTGGACGCGCTGGAGCGGCAGGCGGAGGAGGAGTTGGAGCGGGCCCGCGAGCAGTTGACGGCGGTGACCGCGCCCTTGGCCGTACGGGCGGAGCTGCGCGGCCGGCTCGACGCGTACAAGGCGAAGGTGGCCCGGCACGGACTGGCGGAGGATCCGGTGCTGATCGAGCGGTACGACGCGGCGCGCCGGATGCTGTGGAGCGCGCCGTGCGATCTGCGGGTCGCGGCCGGGGCGGTGCAGCGCTACCAGGACGCGGCGCTGGATCTGATGGCCGGTCGGGGGGCCTCGGGGCCCGAGGACCGCCGGGGGCCCGCGTGAGGGGCCGGGCGCGAGGGGCGCGCGGGGCGGGTAGGAACGGAGCATCGCGGCCGGTTCGGCACCGGGGCGGACAGGGGGAATGACGATGAGTACGCAGTGCCAGCGTCCCGCGTGCGAGGGCAGCTACGAGGACATGGGCGGCGGTGAGCTGTACTGCGACACCTGCGGGCTGGCGCCGGTCGTCTCGCCGAGCGGGATGATCGCCTCGCCGCCCACGGGCGTCGCGGGCGGCGTCCGGGGCAGCAACAGCTCCTCGGCGCGCAGTGGTTCGCAGGCGTCGTCGCGGTCGGCGCACTCCTCGCGCTCCTCGACCTCCCGCTCCTCGACCTCGCGCCGCTCGGTGTCGGGGCGGCTGTCGCGCGCCCTGTCGGGGCGCAGCACCTCGCGTTCGGTCTCGGTGCGCTCCTCGGCGAAGTCGACGAACGCCTCGGGCCGCAACCGGCTGGGCGCCGGTCTGGTGCTCGTCCCGGACGTGCCGCGCCCCGATCCGCGGACCGCCGTGATGGAGAACCCGGAGGTGCCCGAGCGCAAGCGGTTCTGCTCGCGGTCGGACTGCGGGGCGCCGGTGGGCCGGGCCCGGGGCGAGCGGCCGGGGCGCACGGAGGGCTTCTGCACCAAGTGCGGCCACCCGTACTCCTTCGTGCCCAAGCTCCACGAGGGCGATGTGGTGCACGGGCAGTACGAGGTCGCCGGCTGTCTGGCGCACGGCGGGCTCGGCTGGGTGTACCTGGCGGTGGACAAGGCGGTCTCGGACCGGTGGGTGGTCCTCAAGGGCCTGCTGGACACGGGTGACCAGGACGCGATGGCGGCGGCCATCTCCGAGCGCCGCTTCCTCGCGGAGATCGAGCACTCCAACATCGTCCGGATCTACAACTTCGTCGAGCACCTGGACCAGCGGACGGGTTCGCTCGACGGGTACATCGTCATGGAGTACGTGGGCGGCAAATCGCTCAAGGAGATCGCCAACGAGCGCCGCACCCCGGCCGGCAAGCGGGACCCGCTCCCGGTGGAGCAGGCGTGCGCGTTCGGCATCGAGGCGCTGGAGGCCCTGGGCCATCTGCACAGCCGGAACCTGCTGTACTGCGACTTCAAGGTCGACAACGCGATCCAGACCGAGGACCAGCTGAAGCTGATCGACATGGGCGCGGTGCGCCGGATGGACGACGAGGAGTCGGCCATCTACGGCACGGTGGGCTACCAGGCCCCCGAGGTGGCCGAGGTCGGCCCGTCCGTCGCCTCCGACCTGTACACGGTCGCGCGGACGCTGGCGGTCCTCACCTTCGACTTCCAGGGCTACACGAACGTGTTCGTGGACTCGCTGCCGGACCCGGACAACATCGAGGTGTTCCGCACCTACGAGTCCTTCTACCGGCTGCTGGTGCGGGCCACGGACCCGGACCCGGCCCGCCGGTTCGCCTCGGCGGCCGAGATGGCGGAGCAGTTGACCGGGGTGCTGCGCGAGGTGGTGTCGCTCCAGACGGGGCGGCCGCGCCCGGCGCTGTCGACGCTGTTCGGCACGGAGCTGCGGGTGACCGACACGGAGCTGTTCGCGGAACAGTCCGGGGAGGTGTCGCGGCTGGGGGCCAGGGCCCCGGAGTCCGGCGGCGGTCTGTTCGGGCGGCGCGGCCGGTCCGCGCCCGTGGCGGCGCCGGCCGCGCCCGCGACCGCGCCGTCGGTCCCGGCCCCGGCCTCGCTGCCGTCCGCCCCGCCGCCCGGTTTCGCTCCGGGGGCCGGACCGCTGCCCTCCACGGCCACGCATGTGCGCGGCGGCGCCCCGGGCCACGGCGGCGCCCCGCCCCCCGTACCGCCGCAGCCGGTCATCCCGGCGCCCCGGGCGGCGGTCGCTGCCTCCGTCCCGGTGGCCGCCGGAACGGTCCCCCGGCTGGCCGGGCTGGACGTGCGCGCGACCTCGCTGGCGCTGCCGGTGCCCCGGGTCGACGCGGCGGACCCCAACGCGGGTTTCCTGGCCGGGGTGATGGCCTCGGCCCCCGCCGAACTGATCTCCGCACTGCGGGCGGTGCCCGCGGCCTCCCTGGAGACCCGGCTGCGCGAGCTGCGGGCCTGCCTGGAGATGGGCGACGTCGGCACGGCGGTGGAGACGCTGACCGCGCTGGAGACGAAACACCCGGACGACTGGCGCGTGGTCTGGTACCGGGGCCTCACCTCGCTGGTGACCGGCGACCGGGAGAACGCGGCGCTGTCCTTCGACGCGGTGTACGACGCGTTCCCCGGGGAGCCGGCGCCCAAGCTGGCGCTGGGGATCTGCGCGGAGGTGCTGGGCCAGCTGGACAACGCCGCCGAGTACTACCGGCTGGTGTGGATGACCGATCCGAGCTTCGTCAGCGCGGCGTTCGGCCTGGCCCGGGTGCAGCTGGCCGCCGGGGACCGGCCGGGCGCGGTGCGGACGCTGGAGTCGGTGCCGGAGGCCTCGATCCACTACACGGCGGCCCGGGTCGCCGCGGTGCGGGCGAGGCTGCGGGAGCGGGCGCCGGACGAGCCGCTGATGGCGGATCTGACGGCGGCCTCGGACCAGGTGTCGGGGCTTGCCGGGATGGGGCTCGACGCGGTGCGCCGGGAGCGGCTGTCGGCCGAGGTGCTGGGCACCGCCCTGGACTGGGTACTCTCCGGTAGTCCCGCGGCCCGTGCCCCGGACCCGCAGTCCGCTCCGTACGCCGGGGCGCAGGGGCCGAGGACGCTGCTCGGCAGTGAGGTGGACGAGCGCGGCCTGCGTTTCGGGCTGGAGCGTTCGTACCGGATGCTCGCCCGGCTTGCGGAGCCGGGCGACGAGAGGATCGAACTGGTGGAGCGGGCCAACCGTTTCCGCCCCCGAACGTGGGTGTGAACATGGAGCAGAACCACCAGGCGTCCGCCCTGCCGCTGTGCCCCGGCTGCGCGGAGCCGCTGGAACCGGGCGACCTGTTCTGCGGTGCCTGCGGGTACGACCTCTCGGCCGTCCCCGAGCCGCCGCCGGACCGCCCGACCGTCGCCATCACCACCCCGGGCCCGGCCGCGCCGGCCGCGCCCGAACGGGCGGCGGACTCGGGCGACTTCGAGCTGGCCGCGCCGGCCGCACCGCCGGTGCCCGCCGCACCGGTCGCGCCGGCGGCCGATCCCCGGACCGACCCGTCGCCCGCCCCGGTGGCCGGCGGCAAGGTCTGCGTGGCCTGCCGGGCCGGCCGGGTCGACGACGACGGCTACTGCGAGAACTGCGGCCACGCCCAGCCGCGCGAGCGCGACCACATGGAGCTGGAGCTCGGCTCGGTCGCGGCCGTCAGCGACCGGGGGCTGCGCCACCACCGCAACGAGGACTCCTTCGCGGTGTCGACCACCGCGCTGCCGGACGGCACCCCGGCCGTCGTCGCGATCGTCTGCGACGGGGTCTCCTCGGCGAGCCGCCCCGACGAGGCGTCGGCCGCCGCCGCGTCCGCCGCCAACGAGTCGCTGCTGGAGGCGCTGCCGCGCGGCACGCATCCGCAAGCGGCGATGCACGAGGCGATCGTCGCCGCCGCCGAGGCGGTCAACGTGCTGGCCCGGGACGCCTCCGGGGCGGGGGAGCCCGAGCCGCACCGCCACCAGAACGCTCCGGCGTGCACCCTGGTCGGCGCGGTCATGGCCAACGGGCTGCTGGTCGTGGGCTGGGTCGGCGACAGCCGGGTGTACTGGGTGCCCACCGACCGCACCGGCCCGCCGGCCCGGCTCACCGAGGACGACTCCTGGGCCGCGCAGATGGTCGCGGCCGGGCTGATGAACGAGGCGGAGGCGTACGCCGACGAACGCGCCCACGCCATCACGGGCTGGCTCGGCGCCGACGCGTACGAACTGGAGCCGCACACCGCCTCGTTCAAACCGGACCGGCCGGGTGTGGTCGTGGTCTGCACGGACGGTCTGTGGAACTACGCGGAGTCGGCCGCCGAGATGGCCGCCGCCGTGCCCGCCGAGGCGTACGAACGGCCGCTGCACGGCGCCCGGGTGCTGGTGGGCCACGCGCTCGACGGCGGGGGCCACGACAACGTAACAGTGGCCCTGGTGCCGTTCGCCGTACCGGCGCAGGGGGCAGGATCCGCCTACGGCAGAGGGTGAGTCCCGTTCCGACCGTCCCCCGCGCCCATGACGCCCATGACGCCTTTCATCCGTAAAACGGCCTCCACCTGACGAGTGGAGCCTCAAGGAGCCGATCAGATGGCCAACTTCTCCAAGTCGAACGTGCCGCAGTTCTCCGTCGAGGTGTACCAGAACGAGTACCTGCCCGAGGGCGGCCGCGAGGTCAACGGCATCATCACCGTCACCTCCACCGGGGGCGGCACCACGGGCGGTGTCCCGCTGACGGGCGGCGCGGCCGGGGCGGCGGTGGTGATCATGGTCGACTGCTCGGGGTCGATGGACTACCCGCCGACGAAGATGCGCAACGCCCGGGACGCCACGGCCGCCGCGATCGACACCCTGCGCGACGGCACCTCCTTCGCCGTGGTCGGCGGGACGCACGTGGCCAAGGAGGTCTACCCGGGCAACGGCCGCCTCGCGGTCGCCGACGCCACGACCCGGGCCCAGGCCAAGGAGGCGCTGCGCCGGCTCAGCGCGGGCGGCGGCACGGCGATCGGGACCTGGCTGCGGCTGGCCGACCGGCTGCTGGGCGCCGCCGACGTGGAGATCCGGCACGGGATCCTGCTGACCGACGGCCGCAACGAGCACGAGGCGCCGGAGGACCTGAAGGCGGCGCTCGACTCCTGCGCCGGCCGGTTCACGTGTGACGCGCGCGGCGTGGGAACCGACTGGGAAGTGAAAGAGGTCACAGGGGTCGCCTCCGCGCTGCTCGGCACCGCCGACATCGTGGCCGATCCGGCCGGGCTGGCCGCGGACTTCACGCGGATGATGGAGAACGCGATGGGCAAGGAGGTCGCGGACGTGGCGCTGCGGCTCTGGACCCCGGTCGGCGTGGAGATCAAGTTCGTCAAGCAGGTCGCGCCGACGGTCGCCGAACTGACCGACCGCCGCACCGAGGCCGGGCCCCGGGCGGGCGACTATCCCACGGGTTCCTGGGGTGACGAGTCCCGCGACTACCACGTGTGCGTACGGGTCCCGGAGGCCGGCATCGGGCAGGAGATGCTGGCGGCCCGGGTCTCGCTCATCCTCCCCGACCCTGCGGGCGGGGCGCCGCAGACGCTCTCGCAGGGGCTGGTGCGCGCGGTGTGGACGGACGACATGGCGGCCTCGACCTCCATCAATCCGCAGGTGGCGCACTACACGGGTCAGGCGGAACTGGCACAAGTGATCCAGCAGGGGCTGGATGCCCGCAAGTCGGGAGACTTCGACGGCGCGACGGCCAAGCTCGGCCGCGCGGTGCAGTTGGCATCGGCGTCCGGGAACGAGGACACTGCGAAACTGCTTTCGAAGGTGGTAGACGTCGTCGACGCGGCGACGGGTACTGTGCGACTGAAGGCGAAGGTCGCGGAAGCGGACGAGATGACCCTCGAAACGCGCTCCACCAAGACCGTTCGCGTCAAGAAGTAACCCCGTACCGGCACCGATGAGCCGCCCGGCCGACGAGGTCCGGGCGGCTGCGCACGAAGAAAATGACGGCCCCCGCGGCCGGACGAGGAAGGAGGGAAGCGCCGACATGCCGACCTGCCCGAACGGACATCAGTCGGGTTCCGAGGACTGGTGCGAGGTCTGCGGCCACCGCATGGCCGGGCCGGGCGCGCCCGCTGGCGCCGTGCCCCCGCCGCCTCCCCCGCCGCCCGCGCCCGGCTACGGATACCCGCAGCCCCAGGGGCCGGACGCGACCCAGCAGGCCGAACTCTGCCCCCAGTGCCGCACCCCGCGCGAGGCGATGGCCCCGTTCTGCGAGGAGTGCCGCTGGAACTTCCTGACGAACACGGCCACGTCGTACACCCCGCTGGCGCCGCAGCCGGGCGCTCCGGGAGCCGGCCCGGTCCCCGGGCTCAACCTCCCGCCGGGGTTCCAGGCCCAGCAGCCTCCGGGTCCGCCGCAGCAGCGCGACCCCTTCGACTACCAGAGCTCGCGGCCCTCGCAGATGAACCGGCCGGCCGAGCCGCTCTCCTCGGGCCCCGACCGCCCCGGTCCGCCGGGTCCGGGTCCGTCCCCGTTCCCGCCGCAGGGCCACCAGGGGCCGCCGCCTCCGCCGCCGTTCCAGCAGCAGGGGCCGCAGGGCGGTCCGCAGGGTGCGCCGCCCGGATTCCCGCAGGGGCAGCAGCACGCCCAGCAGCAGAACTCGCCGCAGGGCTCGCCCCCGCCGCCGTTCCAGCAGCAGGGCGGGGCGCCCGCGTTCCAGCAGCAGACGGCTCCGCCGGTCTTCGAGCAGCCGGGCCCGCCGGCCCCACCGCGGCCGCAGGCCCCGCAGGCCGGCGGTGACGACTGGCTGCTCTCGCCGCCCTCGCAGGCGCAGGGCCCGCAGCAGCCGCCGTTCCCCGGCCAGGGACCCGGCCCGCACCAGGGCCCGGGGCCGCACCAGGGCGGGGGCCAGGGACCGGTCCAGCCGCCGGCCCCCCAGTCCATGAACTGGACGGCGGTCATCGCGCCGGACCGTGAGTACTTCCTGGCGATGATGCAGCGCAGCGGTCCGGAGGCGACCGGGCTGAACCTGCCGGCGTACTCCCCCGAGCAGCAGTTGCCGCTCACCGGCACCCAGGTCACCATCGGCCGCCGCCGGCACAGCACGGGCGAGTCCCCGGACATCGACCTGTCGGTGCCCCCGGAGGACCCGGGCGTCTCGCACCAGCACGCGGTGCTGGTGCAGCAGCCGGACGGCAGCTGGGCCGTGGTGGACCAGAACTCCACCAACGGCACCACGCTGAACGGTGCCGAGGACCCGATCCAGCCCTATGTCCCCGTTCCTCTCCAGGACGGCGACCAGGTGCACGTCGGGGCGTGGACGACGATCAGGATCCGCCGGGACTGACGGCGGGCACGCGTGGACGGCCGGTACGGGGCTCCCGTACCGGCCGCCGTGCTGTGCGGGGGATCCTCCCCGGGCCCCCGTGTCCGGCGGCGGCGTCTGCGACCATGGACGGGTGACTGAGAATCCGCGCGACACGCTGCAGGAGCTGACCTTCTACGAGCAGGTCGGCGGCGAGGAGACGTTCCGCCGCCTGGTCCACCGCTTCTACCAGGGGGTGGCCGGGGACCCGTTGCTGCGGCCGATGTATCCGGAGGAGGACCTGGGGCCGGCCGAGGAGCGGTTCGCACTGTTCCTCATGCAGTACTGGGGCGGGCCGCGCACCTACAGCGAGCGGCGGGGCCATCCCCGGCTGCGGATGCGGCACGCGCCGTTCCGGGTGGACCGGGCCGCGCACGACGCCTGGCTGGGCCATATGCGGGTCGCGCTGGACGAGCTGGGGCTCGCCCCGGAGCACGAGCGCCAGCTGTGGGACTACCTGA
Organism: Streptomyces sp. NPDC001515; assembly: GCF_053597115.1. Classification (NCBI taxonomy): domain Bacteria; kingdom Bacillati; phylum Actinomycetota; class Actinomycetes; order Kitasatosporales; family Streptomycetaceae; genus Streptomyces; species Streptomyces sp. NPDC001515. Next base: position 14,671 of record NZ_JBSFHN010000011.1, on the reverse strand, counting down.
CCTATGCGGCCGCCTCGATGGTGAACACCGAGGGCTGAGACCGGAATCCCTCACTCAGGGTGCGGACCGGTCACGCGTGTGCGGAATGCGGTACTCCGCAGCCGGATATCGATCACAATCCCATCAAGGTGTCCCCAGGTCCGCCCGTAAGCGGTTTCCCACACGAGTGGCCGTCTGACAGCATCCGTACGACACGCCGGGGGGCGGGTGAGTGCGTGCGTGGCACGTGGTGACAAGGGGGCCAGGTGACGGGGTTCGTCTTTCTGCGGGTGAGGGCCCACCGGCTTCTGCTGGCCGCAGCCGTCCTGGCCGTCCTGCTCACCACCTCGGTGCTGGCGGCGCTCACCGCCTTCTCCGGCTCCATCGGTGACGCCGCGCTGCGCCACACGCTCACCCACCGCTCCGCCGCCTCCGCCACCCTGGTCGTCGCCGCGCCGGTGGAGCCCGCCGAACGGGACGCCGCCGACGCGACCGCGCGCCGCGCCGCCCGCACCACCTTCGACGGACTCCCGGTCACCGTACGGACCCTGGAGTCCACCGGTCCTTACGCGCTGCCGCGCAGCCTCCAGGACCCCGCCGCCCGCCGGGGCGATCCCGACCTCACGCACTTCGCGGCCCTGGACCGCAGCCGGATCCGGCTCACCGCGGGCCGGCTGCCCTCGGCCGGTGCCGGGAAGGCGAAGGGCCCCGTCGAGGTGGCGCTGCCCGTCACCGCCGCCGACGCGCTCGGGCTGAAGCCCGGCGCCCGGCTGAAGCTCACCGACCGGCTGAGCGGCCCGCCCGCCGAGATCCTGGTCACCGGCCTCTACAAGGCCGCCGACCAGTCCGACCCGTACTGGCAGCTGGACGACCTCGGCGGGCGCGGGGTGCGCAAGGTCGTCTTCACGACCTACGGCCCGCTGCTCACCGACCCCGCCGTGCTCGCCTCCGGCCGGCTCAGCACCGGCGAGACGTCCTGGCTGGCCGCCGCCGACTTCCGGGCCGTGACCACCGGCCGGATGGACGCGCTGCACGACGCGGCGACGGCCGGGCCCAAGGCTCTGCTGGCCTCACCCGAGTTCCGCGACGGCGCCACCGCGCAGACCTCGCTGCCCACCGTCCTGGAACAGATCGACCGCTCGCTGCTGGTCTCCCGTTCGACGCTGACGATCGTGGCGGTGCAGCTGGTGCTGCTCGCCGGATACGCGCTGCTGCTGGTGGCCCGGCTGCTCAGCAGCGAGCGGGGCGGCGAGACCGAACTCCTGCGAGCGCGCGGCGGATCGCGGGCCCGGATCACCTCGCTGGCGGCGATCGAGGCCCTGATGCTCGCGCTGCCGGCCGCCGTCGTCGCCCCGCTGCTCTCCGGACCGCTGACCCGGCTCCTCGCGGACCGCAGCGACCTCTCCCGGATCGGGCTGCGGCTGGACTCCTCGGTCACCGGCCAGGTGTGGCTGGTCGCCGCCGTCACCGCGCTCGCCTGCGCGCTGGCCGTCGTCGCCCCGGCCCTCGCGGCCAGCGCCGGATCCCGCCGCTCCACCCGCGCCGCCGCGCTGCCCGGACCGGTGCGGGCCGGTGCGGACGTGGCCCTGCTGCTGATCGCGGCCGTGGCCTACTGGCAACTGGACCGGCAGACCAAGGGCTCGGGCGGCGGCGCGCTGAGCGGTGACCGCGAGGGCGACCTCGGCATCGATCCGCTGCTGGTGGCGGCGCCCGCCCTGGCCCTGCTCGCCGGGACCGTGCTGACGCTGCGGCTGCTGCCGCCGGCCGCGAAGCTCGCCGAGCGCCGCGCCGCGGGCGGCCGGGGCCTGGCCACGGCGCTGGCCGGCTGGCAGTTCAGCCGCCGTCCGCTGCGCGGCGCCGGCCCGGTGCTGCTGCTGGTGCTCGCGGTGGCCATGGGCATGCTGGCGATCGGGCAGAGCGCCTCGTGGAACCGTTCGCAGAGCGACCAGGCCGACTTCCGGGCCGGCGCCTCGGTCCGGCTGACCGGGGCGGCGAACGGGGACCCGGCGAAGGCCGCAGGGTACGGCTCGCTGCCCGGCGTCCGGGACGCGGCGCCCGCCTTCCGCACCACGGTGGACCTGTCCGGCGAGCGCATCGCCGAGGTCCTCGCCCTGGACACCGCGCACGCCGACGAACACCTGATGATGCGCGGCGACCTGGCCGACGGACCGGTGTCCGGGCTCTTCGACACGCTCACCCCGCCGAAGGCCGCCCGCACCGGACTGCTCCTGCCGAAGGGCAGCACCCGCCTCCTCTTCGACGTACGGATATCCGCCGACGACGCCCCCGGGAAGGTCTCGCCGTCCGGCATGACGCCCGTCCTCTCGGTCGCCCTGGAGGACCGCTACGGGCTGCCTTACCGCATCGCGGTCGGGTCCGTCCCGGTGGACGGGAAGGCGCACCCGGTCTCCCTCGCCGTGGCCTCGGCCGGCGGATTCGCCGTCACCGGGATCGAGCTGAGCGACAAGCAGCCGGTGGGCCGCGCGGAGTCGCACCGACTGACCGTGAGCGCCCTGCGCACCACGGCGGCCGACGGCACCGAGCACCCCGTCCCGGTCCCCGACGGCTTCCGGTGGCAGGGCGCGGTGACCGCGGACTCCTTCGGCGACGTGAAGCCGGGGGCCGCGATCGCCCCGGCCGCCTCCGCCGCCACCCCGCTCGCCGTCGCCTACTCCACCGGATCGGTCAGCGCCGAGGAGGCGGAGTACGCGACGCCGGTGCTCGGTGTGCGGCTCACGGCCGCCCGCCCCAAGGCCCCGGCCCTCAACGCCGTGGCCACGACCGCCTATCTGAAGGCGACGGGGGCCGAGCCCGGCCAGCAGATCGATGTGACCGTGGCCGGTGAGACGGTCCGGGTGACGCTCACCCGCACCGTGGACCGGCTGCCCACCACCGGCCCCGGCTCGGGCTCCTCCGCCGCCTCGGCCGAGTCCCAGCGGGCCCGGGACGGCGGGGCGCTCCTGCTGGACCTGCGCTCCCTCGGCCAGGTCTTCGCCTCCCGCCCGACCGCCCGGCTGACCGCCACCGAGTGGTGGCTGAGCACCGAACCCGGCCGGACGGCCGAGGTCGCCGCCGCGCTGCGCAAGCAGCCCGACACCGACCCCGCCCAGGTCCTGGTGCGCGACGAGATCGCCGACGACCTGGTCGGCGACCCGCTGGGGGCCGGGCCGCAGTCCGCGCTCCTCGCGGTCGCGGTGATCGCCGCCGCCCTGGCCGCGGTCGGCTTCGCGGTGGCCGCGGTCGGCTCGCAGCGGGAGCGGTCCGCCGAGTTCGCCGTCCTGCGGGCACTGGGCACGCCGCGTCGCCAGCTGGCCCGGATGACCGCCGCCGAACAGGGCGTGCTCATCGCGATCGGGCTGCTGGTCGGGGCGTTGCTCGGGGCCCTGCTCACCCGGGCGGTCGTGCCGCTCATCGTCCTGACCGGGCAGGCGGCCCAGCCGGTGCCGCCGGTCCTGGTGCAGCTGCCGGCCGGGCAGGTCGCCGCGCTGCTGGCCGGGGTCGCCGTCGCACCGCTGCTGATCGTCGCGGCCCTGGCACTGCGCCGCCCCGACCCCGCGATATCGCTGCGCACCCAGGGGGACAACTGACATGAGCGCCCGACCGAGACTCCCCCGCGCCGCGACCGCCTGCGCCCCCTGGGTCCGCACCCGGCTGCGCACGGCTCCCGGAGCCGCCTGCGCCTTCGCCCTGCTGGTGCTGGTGACCGCGTTCCTCGCCGCCGCCTTCCCGCGTTCCGTCGACGCCTACGAGACCAAGGGGCTCCGCCACGACCTGGGCGCCGTCACCCCGGCGCGCAGCGTGCTGGAGCTGAGCGCGCCCCAGCCCGGACTGGAGCTGCGTCCGGAGTCCCGCGAGGCCGCGGTGCGCCAGGACACGCTGGCCGCCGTCCACGGCGAGATCCTGAAGCGGCTGCCCGATCCGGTGCGCGCCGACACCGCCGAGTCGGCGTACGGGATGCGCACCTCGGAGCCGATCGGGGCGGGCGAGCCGTGGTTCCCGCGCCCGTACGGCCTGGACCCGGAGCTGACGTACGTCACCCAGTCCGGCCTCCCCGACCACGCCACCCTGCGCGCCGGCGCCTGGCCGGCCGTGCACGGCCGGGTGACGCTGGAGAGCCGGGAGGTCGAGGCCGCCGTCACCGAGGCGACCGCGAAGGCGCTGCGGATCAGGGCCGGCGCGACGATCGCCGTCCCGACCCGGGGCGACGGCACCCTGACCGTACGGATCACCGGCATCGTCGCCCCCAAGAACCCCGAGGGTTCCTACTGGTCGGCCGAGCCGCTGCTGCGGACGCCCTCGCTGGTGGCCAAGCCCACCAAGGAGACGCCGCGCTACTACTGGATCGCCGCGCTGCTGCTCCCGCCGGACGCCGGACCCGCCCTGCTCTCGACCACCGGGCAGCCGGAGGTGTACTGGCGGATCGCGCCGGACGGTTCCCGGCTGACCGCGCTGGACGTGCCGAGGCTGCGGACCGCGGTGGCGTCGCTGGAGGGCGGCCCCGGGCTGCTGGCCATGCGGGACGTGGCCGGTGCCACAGCGACCCTGGCGACCGACCTGGACGAGGTCCTCACCGCGTACGACGGGATGCGGTCCGCGATCGAGCCGGTCGTCACCGTCGCCGCCGTCGGCATCGGCGCGGTCGCCGTCGTGGTGCTGCTGATGACGGGCGGGCTGCTGGCGAGCCGCCGCCATAACGAACTCGCGCTGCTGCGGGCCCGGGGCGGCTCCCTGAAGGGCATCGGCGGACGGCTCCTCGCCGAGACCGCCGTCACCGCCGTGCCCGCCGGGGCGCTCGCGCTGCTGCTCGCCGTGGTGACCGTCGGCGAGGCCCGGCTGTGGCCGGCGGCGATCGGGGCGGGGGTCGTCGTCGTCCTGGTCTGCACCGCGCTCCCGCTGCGCACGACCTTGCGACACCGCACCCCGCAGACCCATGTCGAACGGGACGACCTGGCGACCGCCCGCCCGTCCCGGCGGCGCACCGTCGCCGAACTGACCCTGCTGGTCCTGGCCGTCGGGGCCGTCGCCGCCCTGCGCCGCCGTGGCACCGACGCCGAGGGCGGCACCGATCTGCTGGTCAGCGCGGCGCCGGTGCTGGTCGCGCTCATCGCCGCCGTGGTGCTGGTCCGGCTGTACCCGCTGCCACTGCGGCTGGCCCTGCGGTCGGTGTCCCGGCTGCGCGGCGCGGTCGGCTTCCTGGCGCTGGCCCGCGCCGGACGCACCTCGGCCACCGGCACCCTGCCGCTGCTCGCCCTGCTGGTCGCGCTGACCACGGCGGCCTTCGGCGGTTCGGTCCTGGCGGGGGTCGCGGACGCCCGCGACTTCGCCGCGGTCCGGGCCACCGGCGCCGACGCCCGGGTCAGCGGCGAGGCCGACTCCGTACCGCTGTCGGACGGGCTGATCCGCGCGGTGGAGAAGACCGAGGGGGTACGGGGCGTCGCCCGGATCCAGGTGGAGTACGGGGTGGCGCTGCCCCCCGCCGAGAACGGCGTCGAGGACGCCAAGGGCACCACCCTGATCGGCGTCGACCCCCGGACGTACGCCGAGCTGGCCCGCTCCACCGGGCTCGGCGCCTTCTCGGCCGGCCGGCTGAAGGCGAAGGGCCCGGCGGTGCCCGAGGGGACGCTGCCGCCCAAGGACCGGATCGTGCGGGCCCTGGTCTCGCCGTCCGTCGCCGAACGCCTCGGCGGGAAGCCCCGCGATCTCCAGTCGCTGGCCGGGGACTTCAGGGTGGAGGTCGCCGGCACGGTGACCCGCACGCCCGCCGTCGACGGCAGCTCCTTCATCGTCGTGGACGCGGCCTCGCTCACCCACCGCAAGACCACGACGCTGCTGGTGACCGGATCCGCCCTGGACGCGAAGGCGCTGCGCACGGCGGCCCGTTCCTCGGGCCAGGACTTCGCCGTACAGCTGCGCGCCGAGGAGCGCGCCACCTACGTCGACACCCCGATGCAGTCCGGCGCGGAGCGGATCTACCTGGCGGCGATCGTCGCCGGTGCCGGGTACGCCCTGCTCGCCGTCCTGCTCTCGCTGCTCCAGACCGCACCGGAGCGCACCACGCTGCTCGCCCGACTGCGGACCATGGGGCTGACCTCCCGCCAGGGCGGCCGGCTGCTGGGCTTCGAGGCCCTGCCGCAGGCGCTGCTGGCGGCCGGCGGCGGGCTCCTCGTCGGCTGGGCGACCATCGCCCTGCTGGCCCCGGGCGTCGACCTCGTGCGCCTGGCACTCTCGTCCGGCCCCGGCGCGGGCCTGCTCGACACCGCACCGCTGCGTACCGATCCGTGGTCGCTGGTCCTCCCGGCGCTCGGCGTCATCGTCCTGACCGGGGCGGTGGCGGGCGTGCAGGCCTGGTGGGCCGGGCGGCGCGGATCGATCACCGAACTCAGGGCAGGAGACTCCCGATGACGACTCCGTCGACCGATTCCACGCTCGCCGAGCTCGAAGAGCGGGCGACGGCCCGTCGCGACCGGCCCTCCTACGGGCACGACGCGCTGATCGCCTGCGACCGGCTGGTGCGCATCTTCACCACGGACGGCGTGGAGGTGCAGGCCCTCCAGGGTCTGGACCTGCTGGTCGCCGAGGGCGAACTGCTGGCGCTGGTCGGCGCGTCCGGCAGCGGCAAGTCGACCCTGATGAACATCCTGGCCGGTCTCGACGAGCCCACCGCCGGGGCGGCGAAGGTCGCGGGCTGCGACCTGCTGTCCATGGGACAGAAGGAACGGCTGCGCTACCGCCGGGACATCGTCGGCTTCGTCTGGCAGCAGACCGCCCGCAACCTCCTGCCGTATCTGACGGCGATCCAGAACGTCACCCTGCCGATGCAGTTGCGCGGGCGGGGCCGCACCCGCGAGCGCACGGTCCGCGCCGAGTCGCTGCTGAAGATGCTGGAGGTCGAGGACTGCCGGGACAAGCGCCCGCAGCAGATGTCCGGCGGCCAGCAGCAGCGGGTGGCGATCGCCGTCTCGCTGGCCAACTCCCCCTCGGTCCTCCTCGCGGACGAACCGACCGGTGAGCTGGACTCGGCCACCGGCGAGCAGGTCTTCGCCGCGTTCCGCCGGGCCAACGAGGAGCTGGGCACGACGATCGTGATCGTCACCCACGACCAGGCGGTCGCCAACGAGGTCCGCCGCACGGTCGCCATCCGCGACGGCCGCACCTCGTTCGAGGTGCTGCGCCGCACCGAGGTGGACGCGGCGACGGGCCAGGAGTCCCAGGTGGCGCGCGAGTACGCGATGCTCGACCGGGCCGGCCGGCTCCAACTGCCCGCGGACTACACGGAGGCGCTGGGCATGGAGCACCGGGTCATGCTGGAGCTGGAGCAGGACCACATCGGCGTGTGGCCGGACGGCCCCAAGCAGGGGTGACCGCTTCCGGACCGCCTCCGGCCCCGGTCCGGGCCGGCTATAGGATCCGCGCATGACGACGTCCGAACGCGAGATCACCGAGCCGGTCGACCTCTGTCTGCCCGACGGGCGGCTGAACCCGGACGCCGTCGGCTGGTCCCGGCTTCCGCTGCACCGGACCCGGCTGCCCGGCTGGGGCCGTACCAAGCGGTGGGAGTACTGGTGCGTGACGACGCCCACGCATCTGGTGGCGCTGACGGTCAGCGACCTCGACTTCCTCGCCCTGAACACCGTCTATCTGCTGGAGTACGCGCCGGGCGGGCTGGAGACGGAACGCTCCGCGATCGTCCCCGGCGGCTTCGGCGTGCGCCTCCCCGACGCGGTCGCGGGTGCGCCGGGCGTCCCGCCGGTGGTGGTGGGCCCGGAGCGGCCGTCCGCCGGCAAGGTCAGGATCGAGATCCGCGACGAGCCCGGCGGCACCCGTCTCAGGGCCCGCTGTCTCACTCCGGAACGGGTGCCGCTGGAGGTGGACCTCCTGGTCGCCCGCCCGCCGGGGCACGAGTCGCTCTCCGTCGTGGTGCCGTGGAACGACCGGCGCTTCCAGTACACCTCCAAGCAGACCGCGCTCCCCGCCTCGGGCCGGGTCCGCGTCGGTGACGCCTTCCTGGACTTCGACGGGGACGACACCTGGGCGGTCCTGGACCACGGCCGGGGCCGCTGGCCCCGCACCGTCGACTGGAACTGGGGCGCCGCCTCCGGCCGCACCGGGGGCCGGACGGTGGGCCTCCAGTTCGGCGGGCGCTGGACCCGGGGCACCGGCTCCACGGAGAACGGCCTGTGCGTGGACGGCCGGCTCACCAAGATCGGCGAGGAGCTGGAGTGGCGCTGGTCGCCCACCGACCCGCTCGCCCCCTGGACCGTCCGTACGCCCTCGTCCGACCAGGTCGACCTGACGTTCACCCCGTTCCACAACCGCAGCACCCGCACCGACGCGGGCCTGATCGCCAACCGCACCGACCAGTGCTTCGGCCACTACAACGGGCACATCCGCACCGACGAGGGCGCGGAGATCCCGGTGGAGGGCCTGCTGGGCTGGGCGGAGGACGTCCATATGCGCTGGTAGCGCTCAGGGCGTGTCCGGACAGCCGTCAGCCGCCGACCGAGACGGCGAGGCCCCCGAGCCCGCCGGCCGCGCCGGCGCGGCGGACGGCGATCGCGCCGAACGGGGTGCGCAGCCGCAGCCAGGCACCGGCGGTGAGCAGGGCGACGGGGAAGTCCGGGGCGGCGCGCAGGAAGCCGAGCGCCTGGGCGGCGTGGACGGCGCGCAGCGGGAGTTCCGTGTCCCCGACGGTGCGCGACCAGATGTCGCGTCCGATGAGGTCCCGCTCCGCGCGCGTACGCCGTTGCTCGGGCAGGGCCTCGTCGCGGCGGCGGAACTCGGTCACGGCGGCGGTCAGCGCGGCCCGGAGGTCGACGGGGCCGGGCAGGGCGCCGGGCGGCGCCTCGCGCCAGCCGCCGCGCGGGGGCAGCACCCCGGTCCAGGGCGGCCCGGTCACCGGGGCGGGCAGCCCGCCCGTACCGGCGGAAGGGCCCTCGGTGTCCAGCGATTCGAGCAGTTCGCCGGCCGAGACCGTGACATCGAGGTCGTGGGTGCCGGCCAGCCGTACCGCGCGGACCGCGAGCACCTCGAACGACGGCGGCCGGCCGAAGACGGCCAGCGCGCCGCCGGACGCCTGGAGCCGCACGGCCGCGCCCCGGTCGTAGTGAAGCAGCCGGCCGAGGAAGGCCGCGAGATCCGCGGCCTCCCTCGGGTCGGCGAACAGCAGGGACTGCACGGGTGCGGTCATGCCGCCGCGGGCTCCTCGGCCAGGTACTCCTGGAGGAAGAGCCTCTCCTCGGCGGTGATCCGCCGGGGCCGCTCCGCGGCCAGGTCGTACGGGACGACGATCGTCGACGCGCGGACGTAGACCTGCTCGGGGTCCTTGATCTCGTACGCGATCGTCAGCGAGGCGGCGCCGATCTTCGTGACCCAGGACTCGACGGTCACCGGCGCGTGCCGGTGGACCAGCGGGCGCACGTAGTCGATCTCGTGCCGGGCCACGACGGAGCCTCCCGCGAAGGACGGCGATCCGTCCCCCGGCGCCAGCCGGAACATGAAGTCGATGCGCGCCTCCTCCAGATAGCGGAGGAAGACCACGTTGTTGACGTGGCCGAAGGCATCCATGTCCGACCAGCGCAGCGGGCAGCTGTAGAGATGACGAGCCAAGACGATCAGCCTCGCGTGAGCTTCTTGTACGTGGCGCGGTGCGGACGGGCCGCGTCCGCACCGAGGCGCTCGACCTTGTTCTTCTCGTACGACTCGAAGTTGCCCTCGAACCAGTACCACTTGGAGTCGCCCTCGTACGCCAGGATGTGCGTGGCGACGCGGTCCAGGAACCAGCGGTCGTGGGAGATGACCACGGCCGCGCCCGGGAATTCGAGCAGGGCGTTCTCCAGCGAGGAGAGGGTCTCGACGTCCAGGTCGTTGGTGGGCTCGTCGAGGAGCAGCAGGTTGCCGCCCTCCTTGAGCGTCAGCGCCAGGTTGAGGCGGTTGCGCTCACCACCGGAGAGCACCCCGGCCGGCTTCTGCTGGTCCGGGCCCTTGAAGCCGAACGCGGAGACGTAGGCGCGGGACGGCATCTCGACCTGGCCGACGTTGATGTAGTCCAGCTCGTCCGAGACGACGGCCCAGAGGGTCTTCTTCGGGTCGATGTTGGCGCGGGACTGGTCGACGTAGGAGATCTTGACCGTCTCACCGATCTTGATCGATCCGGAGTCGGGGGTCTCCAGGCCCTGGATCATCTTGAACAGCGTGGTCTTGCCCGCGCCGTTCGGACCGATGACGCCGACGATGCCGTTGCGCGGCAGCGTGAACGACAGGTCGTCGATGAGGACCTTGTCGCCGAACGCCTTCGAGAGGTGCTCGACCTCGACGACGATGGAACCGAGGCGCGGCCCCGGCGGGATCTGGATCTCCTCGAAGTCCAGCTTCCGCATCTTGTCGGCTTCGGCCGCCATCTCCTCGTACCGGGCGAGACGGGCCTTGGACTTGGTCTGGCGGCCCTTGGCGTTGGACCGCACCCACTCCAGCTCTTCCTTGAGCCGCTTGGCGCGCTTCTCGTCCTTGCGGCCCTCGACCTTGAGGCGGGCGGCCTTCTTGTCGAGGTAGGTGGAGTAGTTGCCCTCGTACGGGTGCGCGCGGCCGCGGTCGAGTTCGAGGATCCACTCGGCGACGTTGTTCAGGAAGTAGCGGTCGTGGGTGACCGCGACGACGGCGCCGGCGTACTTGGAGAGGTGCTGCTCCAGCCAGTTGACCGACTCGGCGTCGAGGTGGTTGGTGGGCTCGTCGAGCAGCAGCAGGTCGGGCGCCTCGATGAGGAGCTTGCAGAGCGCGACGCGGCGCTTCTCGCCACCGGACAGGTTCACGACCGGCCAGTCGCCGGGCGGGCAGCCCAGGGCGTCCATGGCCTGCTCCAGCTGGGCGTCCAGGTCCCACGCGTTGGCGTGGTCCAGGTCCTCCTGGAGCTTGCCCATCTCCTCCATCAGCGCGTCCGAGTAGTCGGTCGCCATCAGCTCGGCGACCTCGTTGAACCGCTTGAGCTTGCCCATGATCTCGGCGGCCCCGTCCTGGACGTTCTCCAGAACGGTCTTCGACTCGTCGAGCTCCGGCTCCTGCATGAGGATGCCGACGGTGAACCCGGGCGACAGGAACGCGTCACCGTTGGACGGCTGCTCCAGCCCCGCCATGATCTTCAGCACCGTGGACTTACCGGCGCCGTTGGGACCCACGACACCGATCTTCGCGCCGGGCAGGAAGTTCAGGGTGACGTCATCGAGGATCACCTTGTCGCCGTGCGCCTTGCGCGTCTTGCGCATGGTGTAGATGTACTCAGCCAAGAGAAACCGTCCGGCTATCGATGTGTGGGCAGATACACCCCATCTTGCCTGACGTCCATCCCCGGACGGAAATGGGTACCTCAGGGGCCCGTGACCTGCGGCGGAGCGCCCGGGGCCTTCTCACTACCTGTCGTCGTTCGTCGTCCTTGGCCGTCTTTGGTCGTCGTTTACCGGCCCATGACCGGCCCAGCACCACGGCCCCATCCGCAGGTCAGGACCGTCGGTAGGTACGGCCCACGGGACACATGGGAGCAGATAGTGCCGTCACTGACTGCTGTCAGGCGCCCTGCCGACGGCGAGTAGGTGGGAGCTGGCGGCGAGCAGTTCCGGGTATGGCTCTGCCATCCGCGCCGCCGCCATGGCGGAGTTGATCAGGTCATCCGTCGGTCCGTCGCCTGGCTGCTGCTCAGCCGCTTTCACAAGAGACCACGCTGGCCCCTCAATGCCGAAGACCTGAACATCCTGGAGGCCGGCGGCGGCCAGTTCCGCCACAAGCTCTTCGGCTCGATGGAAGTACGACAGGGTGAATCCCCTAGCGCCGTCATAGACGGCCGTCTCCAGAATCTTGGAGACAGACGCATGGATTCGGTCGGTGTGCAAGTGGGCGTACGCCACGTGCTCGAATAGCGACGCGTAGCGGTTGATCGCCGCAGCGGCGATCAATCCGCCCGGCTTGACGACCCGGCAGGCCTCTGCGAGTGCCTGTCGCCGGTCAGCAGGGTCGGGCAGGTGGTACAGCGGCCCGAGGAGCTGCACAACGTCAAAGGTGGCGTCCGGCTCAGACAAGGCCCGCGCGTCCTCAACGGTTGCTGAGCACACTGCCGACGCGGCCTCAACGTGGCGAGGTACCGGGTCCACCAGGGTGACGTCATAGCCGTCCTTCACCAGCCACTCGGCATGAATCCCCGTCCCCCCGCCCACATCGAGCACACGTGCTGGCGCGGGAGGCAGGAAGCGTCGGAGGAGTTCTTGGGTTCTGAGCAGTTCCATCCGGCCGTCTGCCGAACTGCGCAGGCGGCCGTCCTCGTTGACCGTCTCGCCATAGAACTGCATCACGGAAGGAGCCAATTCGAGATTCGACATAGTCGCAGTATCCTGTGTACCGGTGGACCAGTCCAGCGCAGGGATATAGGAGAAACCATGGCAGTTTTGAAGTACGAAGAGATCGCAGAGTCCCTGCGCGCCCGCATCGCTGCCGGCGAGATCGCCCCTGGGGACACGATCCCGTCCGGCCGCGAACTGGCCGAGCAGTGGGAGGTATCACGGGCTACCGCCATCAAGGCCGTCGACGTACTGCGGAATGATGGTCTGCTCGTGGCCAAGCAGGGAACCGGCTTCGTCGTCACGGAAACGCCTGTGGCACGCCCCGCTGGCGCCCGCCGCGCAGGGTCGGCACGCACCCTGGGCGGCATGCCGTTCCTGCGCGTCGGCACGCCTGACTGGGCGGAACCCCCCGTCCACGTCGCTACCGCCCTCCGCCTCTCCCCGGGAGCTAAGGCACTTCGGCGCGTTCGCATCCTCCAACTCCCTGACGGAACCCCGAATAGCTGTGTTGAGGCGTGGTTCCCCCCGGAGATCGCGGAGGCGTCACCACGCCTCGCCGACGCCAACCCGATCGCCGAAGGCACAACGCGCTACGTCCGTCGGCAGACCGGCCGAGGCCCGACCGAAGGCGTGGACGTGACCACCGTGCGCCTTGCGTCCGAGATCGAGGCGGACCGCTTGAGGGTGCCCCAGGGCACACCCGTGGCCGTGCTTCTGCACACGGCGTATGACGAGCAGGGGAATCCGCTGGTGTGCGAGGAGGGCGTGACGCCATCCTCACTCTTCGAGCAGGTAGACACCTACGCCATGTAGGCATCACAGGCGCACCAGAAAGGGCTGGACCGGTGAACCGGTCCAGCTTTTTTTGATGCCTCCCCACCCCGCCTCACCAGCGCTTTTACTTGCAACGCAACAGCAACTCGGAACCGCACCACTTGACTGGACCGGTCCACCGGTCCAGTCTCTTGGTGTGGCCGTCGCCCGATCCGGAATCTCCCGGATGGGGCCGACTCCGCCACGCCAAAACTCCATAGCGTGATCCACCGCAGTACGACGACCGTGACCGTTCCGGCCGAGGCGAGTGGAGACCAGTCGGCCGAGAAGGGGCCCCCGTCACACCGGGGCCCGACACCCCAGACGGGGGACACGCCACCGACTCCAAAGAACCGCGCGGCACACCTTGAAGCCGCCCCCTCAGACGTCCGGGACTTCGGATCTCCCCGGATCGAGCGGCGCCGCGCGAACGAGAACCGAGCCCTCACCCCGTCTCCCGCGACCGAGGGAGTGCTGATGTTCCAACGAAGACCGCAGGCGCCGTCCGTGCTGGACCGGCACGCCGGCCGCGCCCACCGCGTCATCTGACCGCCCGCAGCCCCTGAGCTGTGGTCGGAGAGCGGGGACAAGGTCCCCCTCGCAAGGCATGACCCCGACCACCCACACAGAGCGGAGCCCCTGATGAATCTCCGAAGACCGCAGGCGCCGTCCGGCTTGACCAGCACGGACGGCTACGCCCAACGCGTCATCTGACCGCCCGCAGCCCCTGAGCTGGGGTCGGCTGCCTCCCCCGCCCGTCCGGCCCGTGTGGCTGTGCGGGCGGGGTCGCGGGGAGCCGGATGGTCCGGAACCACGAGCGGCACCCCGGGGGCAACCGGGGTGCCGCGAAACAGGCCCTTGTATGGGAGGCACCTGTGTTCATCAGTCTGACAGAAGACGAGCGCGCCGCGCTGTCGAAGAAGCTCGCCGAGGTCAACCGCCGTTCCTCCGGCGGTTCTGGCCGCTGAGAGACGCCCGCCCCGGACCCGGCGTGATGCCGCCGGATCGAATCCGGCCCGGGGCACTGCCACCCGCCCAGGTGGCCTCCACCCAAACGGCCAGCACCCCCGGAGTAGCCGCTCCGGGGGTGCCCTTACAGGCCGTTCAACCGCTAGGAGAAAACGACCCATGCAGACCATCGGAGCGCTTCAGAGCGCCGTTACGGCGTCGCTCGACTTCGAGCCGACGGACACGGAGCTGGACGCGATCGAGCACGAGATGCCCGTCATCGTGGCGGAGGTCGAGTTGCTGGACGCGCAGATCATGACCCTGGACCGGCCGGCCAGCGAGCTGGACGTCCGGCGTATCCGCCGTGCCCGGAACCGGGTCATGGCCGCCCGCCGGGACCTGAGCAACCGCACCGACGCGGTGCAGCCGGCCGGTGCGGCGTGAGCGCCCGCGCCTACCCCCTCAACCCCGCGCCCGAGGACGACGCCCGGTTCACCCGGGGGCTGTCCATCGACCTGGCGGACGTGCTCGTTCGGCACGGCTACCCCGAGCCCACCGGCCTGGACTGGGTGGAGTTGCAGCTCGCCCTCTTCCGGTTCCTGTACGGGAAG